>DASRSD010000121.1 GCA_035656635.1 Pirellulales bacterium | reverse complement strand
CTGTAGTTCAATCTTCCACTCCGTCCGCCACAGAATCCCCCGCTCTATCCAGCGCAAACACAGTATCAAACTCGCCGAAGTCAGAGGCGCCAAACAACAATTCGATTGCTGCTCCCGTGGCGACTACGGAATCTTCAGGCACAGATCCAAGGACGGATTCGCCACGCTTACCGAATACATCAGCTCCAGTCGCCGCTCAACCCGAAAAGGAAATTGCAGCCGAGAATGTCGAAACAAAACCTTCGGCAAGTCAACCGGAATCCAACGGTTCGGATACAGGGGGCACGCCTCCGGCAGTCCCCTCAGTTGGCTCTGCTGCGGGTGCTTTGGTTTCGTCAACCGCGCCGATGGCCGAAACGCCAGCCCCGCCCCCTTCCGCAATTAGTCAACAACCGGAAATTCGCACTTTGAAGCGGGTCGCGCCGCGAGCCGTGAATCTCAAAGCCCGGCTGTCCGATTCCGTCGCCGACATTGAAATTCAGGGGCAATCATTGGCCGATTTTCTGTCACTGGTTTCCGCAATGAGCACAATTCCCATCACGCTGGATGTGGATGCACTACACGACATGGGGCAATCAGCAGCCATGCCCGTCCAGTTGCATTTGAGCGATGCTTCTGTGGCGGAACTGCTGCAATCGCCTGTGGAATCATTGCGGTTGGGCTATCAGTTTCGCGATGGACAATTGATCGTCGGTTATCCGCCGCAAGAGAAACTGCGGCAAGTGCGTTATGCGGTTCCCGATTTGGCCGGCACAGATCCCCAGGCACTTAGCGAATTGGCGGCGCTGGTAAAGCAAATGGTAGCGCCTGGCTCTTGGCAAAGCCCCGGCGGAAAGGCCACGCTCGTTGTCAGCAATGGTGCATTGCTGATTGAGCAAACCGAGCCGGCACATGCGCAAATTCTTGATTTGTGCGAACGTTTAAGGGTGGCGCGCGGTCTACCGCTTAAAAGCCACTACGATCCAGCGCGATTTGTGCTTACCTCACGGGAAACCCAAGCCCGGGAATTGCTGCAAAAGCCCGTCAACGCGAATTTTTCAACTCCTCAGCCACTAGCACAAGTGATGGAGTGGTTGAGCCGGACAACCGGCGCAACGATTGTGATTAATCACGCGGCGCTCGCGCAGGAAGGAACATCGGCGGATAGCGAATGTGCGGCGGTCGCTGTAAACACACCGCTGGAGAAGTTACTGGACAATTTGACAGCGTCGGCTGATCTTACATGGCGCGCAATTGATCGCCGCACGATTGAAATTACAAGCCATCCGGCGGCGCGGGAGCAAATGGATACCGAGTTTTATGCGGCCCGCGATTTAGCACCAGATACTGCGACCAGTAAAAAGCTGATCAAACAGATCATGGCGAAAATTGAACCACAACTTTGGAACGCCGATTCAAATGCTGTCAGCGCGAACGATGCGGTCAGTAGAGGAGTGCTTCACTTCGATATTCCCAGCGGTGCGCTGATTGTCCGAGCGCCGCAGCGCGTCCAATCGCAGGTGGAAGCGGCCTTAGCCAGCGCACGCCAGAACAAGTAGCGCGGTGGCTACGATGAAGCGTGAGTCACGGATTTTCTCTCAATTTTCTGCACATCCCCATGATTTTTGCCACTTTCATTTCGCGCTTGCGTTCCAGGGCATCGCATGACACAATGTGGATATGAGCTGCACAGTTAACAGCTTTTTTGCGTTTTGGTTTTACTTTAGCCCGCTCGCTTGCGGGGCCGAGGGAGGTTGTTAACCGCTCTCACCAAGCCACAAAGCAAAGTGGAAACAGCCCCGAGACCCGGAAAGCCGGAGATCGGGGCTTTTTTTTGGTCAACTCACCAACCTGTATAGGAAGCCACACTCGTGATAGTCGTCATGAAAAAAGATGCTTCGGCAGAAGATATTGAGCGTATGGTCCAACGCGTGCACAAGTTGGGCTTACGGCCGCATGTGATCAATGGGACCGAGCGCACGGTAATTGCCGTAGTCGGCGATGACCGCAAAACCTACAAAGATTCGCTGGAAAGCGGGCCCGGCGTAGCCGAAGTTGTGCCAATTTTGGCCCCCTATAAAATAGCTAGCCGTGAAGTACGGACTGACCCCACAGTGGTACGCGCCGGCAGTTTGACCGTTGGCGGCGGCACGGTGGGCGTAATTGCTGGCCCCTGCTCTGTTGAAAGCGAAGGGCAAATTCTCGCCACGGCCAAGGCCGTAAAGGCCGCTGGCGCCACTGCCCTGCGCGGCGGAGCATTCAAGCCGCGCACCAGTCCTTACAGCTTCCAGGGTTTGAAAGACGAAGGTTTAAAGTTGCTCCAAGCAGCGCGTGACGCTACCGGTCTGGCCATTGTGACGGAAGTGGTGGCGACCGAGGACGTAGAATTAGTTGCACGATATGCGGATGTATTACAAATTGGCGCGCGCAACATGCAAAATTATCGGTTGTTGGAGTCTGTCGGAAAGGCGGGGCGAGCTGTGCTTTTGAAGCGCGGCCCTAGCGCCACAATTGAAGAACTGTTGTTGGCGGCTGAGTACATTTTGGATGCCGGTAATCAGCAAATCATGCTGTGCGAGCGCGGCATTCGTACCTTCGAAACTCACACCCGATTTACCTTGCCGTTGGCCACGGTGGTTTATTTGCATGGCAAAACGCATTTGCCGGTGGTGGTTGACCCTAGCCACGGCACTGGACACACGTGGCTGGTGCCGCAAATGTGTGCAGCCAGTGTGGCGGCGGGCGCCGATGGGCTGATTGTCGAGGTGCACTCCGATCCTGAGAACGCGCTTTCGGATGGAAATCAATCGATGAATCCCGAGCAGTTCCGCCAGGCGATGGACTCGTGTCGCAAGGTGGCGGCCGCCGTGGGGCGAACGCTGGCGTAATTGCGGTGCTAAGATTTGACGCTTCAAGGCGTAGTGAGAATTCCGCTTTTGAGCAGGCGTTTTCTTCCCGTCGCATGGCCTGCGAAAAGTTTTCCGGCTGCGGTAAATCCACTATATCTGTCGATGACAGCAGCGAATGATTTCTTTTTTGGGTTTCCGTGGGACGATGTCCGAAACTCAACAATGGTCGGACATGTCGTGAAACGTCTGACGTTAACCCCCACCACAACATTTCTTCGCTTACCGTTACCGTGTGGATGACCCACCGGATTTTCCGCCAGGAGGCGTCATGCATCAGCCTGCCCGAGACAGCTCCGTTTCCAAAGTGCGCGCCACGTTATACCTTTCCACCGAAGTGCTGGATGAAGCCCGCAATGCCGCTGTGCATTTAGCCGGTTTTCCCGCCCGGTTGACATTGGCGAAATTGGCCGATAACGCGCTACGAGCGGAACTGCAACGACTGAAAGCACAATACAACCACGGGCAAGATTTTCCACCACGAGACGCCGACCTACAAGGCGGTCGTCCGATTGCCGCATGAAACGATCATCACACCATCGCAAGACGACTGTTAATCCGGCTCACTCCGAAGGTGCGCTAAAATTGCCGCACGATCGAGAACAACTCCGCCGTCGATTGTTGCAGATGATTTTGCAAAGCGAATCCCAGCGCCGCTCGACCAAGGGAATTGCACGGCCTTTCGAGCGGGCTGGCAACGTTGCGCCCGATGCATTAGTGAATTTGGCGGTTTTCGACCCCGATGATTTCATCGGCCAGGGACAAGCCTCCGGCGATACTCCGCAAAGACCGGCATGAACGCGAAGCGTACGGCCTCCATCGGCTGTTTGTGCAGCGTAGCGGCACTCTGTGTTTTGGCCGCAACGAACCCGGCCTGCGCAGAAGTTGCCTCGGCCGACAACATCGAACTCTTTCGCCCGGCTTCGCTTTTGCCTTCCACACCGCAACGGCAGACGCCGCATCCGGCTGTTGTGCGCGTGATTGCGGTCGACACAGATAGCATGTCGCTGGGCTCCGGCACTCTGGTAGATGCCAATCAAGATTACGGGCTGATCATTACCAACTGGCATGTGGTGCGCGATGCTGTAGGACCGGTGGAAGTTGTGTTTGCGGACGGATTTCATTCCATGGCGCGGGTTGTGCGTACTGACAAAGAATGGGATTTGGCCGCGCTATTGATTTGGAAGCCCCCCGCAGTGACGCCCGTGCCGGTTTCCACTGTGCCACCACGGCCAGGCGAAATGCTTACCATCGCCGGATATGGCAAAGGAGATTACAAAATGCAATCAGGGCCTTGCACGGAGTATTTGTCTCCGGCGCCGGGCCAGCCGGCCGAAATTGTCGAACTGGCCGCGGCGGCGCGCCACGGCGATTCCGGCGGCCCCATTTTCAATACTCAAGGAGAGCTCGCTGGCGTGTTGTTTGGCGAAGGGGGAGGCCACACCGATGGAAGCTATGGCGGCCGTGTGAATCAGTTCTTGCAACTGACTTCGCTGGATTTGCGAACCCTGCCGCCGAATAATTCAAACCAAGGTCATGCCCCTGCGATTGTGGCCAATCCCTTGCGAGGAAACAGCGCCGCGCCACCACCGGCGCGGTTTGAGGGAAATCTCGGCCCCTCGCAAAACGAAGGTGGATCGCTCGCTTGGAGCAATGCACCGACCCCAAGAATCGCGGAACGTAATAGCGTCGGGAATATAACATCAGGGAAAGCCGCACCGATTGAGCGCCCATTGTCGCTGCCCGCTGATGCTGCACAACCATCGGGACACGTACATTCGTCGGCCATGAGAACCACCGGGTTTATATGGGGAGACGAATTGAAAACATTTCTGGCTGCGTTTGGCGTGGCGGCTATCGTATTGCATATGTTGCGCTGGATCGCAGGAGCATAAGTTCAAATGCTCACTTCCGTAGCAGCCATTCGATGGCCGCATCTTCCGCCTTTTCAGCCGGCCCATCATAGACCGTGATTTTATCTTGTGCTCCGGCGGCTTTGAACGCGGCGGCGACCACATCCATATCATTGGTCGGCGCCGAAGTTGATGCAGACGCGGCAACCGCCGGGTCGGGGAATGTCTCACCGCGCAACCATAATTCGTGCGATGTGCACAGTGCCAGCAAACCGGGCAAATCGAAATACTTGGCTGCGCCGGGCAAAAAATCGGGGTTATCGACCGTGGCGACATTCGCAAAACGAAAACCGCCCGTTTCGGCAACCGTGCGATCCACGGCCTTGCCGGCCATCGCCTTAGCTGCGATGGCCCAGTGCCCCGCGCCGTTGAAACCTACTACGTCGATCGCGCCCCAGGGCTGATCGTCGCCGCGAAAATAACTGATGGCCGTCAGCACATCATGAACCCGTTGTGCGAACAGAGCGCGGTTATAACCGAATGTGTATGCTGCTGAATTGCGATCTTTCATCACAACTTGCCGCGTACGCTCCAGCGGCTTAGCGTCGGCTAAAAATTCTCCTTGGTATAACAGATCCAATCCGACGACCTGAGCACCGCTATCGAGCAACTTTCGAACAGCCAGTTTGGGAGAACCGTCGGCGGCAAATAATGCAGCTTTGCCAGCCGGATCGAGCCAAATCACCGTGCGATTCGTTTCTCCCCGCGGTTGCAGCAGCACCGTGGGCAATTCTTCCTTTTGTGGCTTATAGCGCAGGAAGCCTTTTTTCTGCAGAAACTTTTCGCGGCGAAGGGTCTCGCCTTGTTGTTGAAATTCCACATCCGAGGGCTTAGATACGCTGCGGCCAATGAGCGCGTCCCAGGCATCACCGACCACGTGGCGGAACGTGGAAAGCGATTTCTCGTCATGCGGAATGAGTTTGGTCAATTGTCGTTGCGAGTCATCGGTCATGGTTCGCAGCAAACTGCGTTCGAAATCTTCGCCGCCGGCGGGTTTGGGATGCTTGTCGTCCCAGACGGTTATTTCTTCGCGAGTTAGCGGCACGAAATCGGCTTCCAGCACAGGCTCTTCCAGTCCCAATTTCAGTTGCTTGTTCATCCATTGATACATTGCCTCGCGGCTAACGTAATTGAAGTTGTGCCCATAGTCTTTGAATAATTTGATTTGCAGGTTGTCTTTTGCGCCTTGCAGTTTGTAAAGTTGCTGGAGTTCCGGCCCTCCTTTTTGGTCCAGCTCCTTTGTCCAATCGCCGCCGTCGGCAATGACGCACAAGGGCTTGGGCGAAAACAGCGCAGCAATTTCGACATTGCCGGTATCCACTCGGAGCAAGTCGGCATTTTCGCATGTGCATCCGCCTTGCATGGCGGTTGAAACCATGACCGCAGGCACCGCTACGCTAGGCCGGGGATCAATCGCACACACCAGGAGCGTTTGCGTGCCGCCGCTGCTGGCGCCCGTGACTGCCAGCCGCTCTGGATCGACATCGGGCAGCTCACAGAGGAAATCGAGCGCCCGGATTGAGTTGTAAGTTTGCAGGCCCAAAATGCTCTGCAAATGCAGATCGGCCTGGGGACTGTAAAATCCCCAATTTTGCGGCGTATTCATTTGCGGACGGGGCGTGTGATTGCCGTGGGCGACTTCGTACGGTATTTGCACACTGTCGTCGTAGCCAACCATGTCGTATTGGAACGCCACGCAGCCCATGCGGGCCAATTGCGTGGGATAGGCCTGTACCGGATGACGGCCACCAACTTCGAATCGCTCGGCGCCTTCAGAAATCTCGTCCCGCACTTTTTTTAGAGGGTCTTCATTGAAGCGCCCGTCGGCAAAGTGGCCATACGGGCAAAGAACGCCCGGCAACTTTCCTTCGCGGCCTTTTGGTCGGTATAAATTGCCGGTAACGAAAAAACCTGGATAACTTTCAAAGTAAACTTTTTCCACGGTGTAATTTTCGCGGTCCACTCGCCCGTAAATCACAGCGTTCAGCGGGGTTTTTTCGGGCAGGGGCCACAAGCCGGCGGCGACTTGAGTTTGCTTGCGCACTTCGTCCGCGCGATCATTCCATTCGTCACGGGTATTCGGCGGTGTAAACGGAAAGGAGCCGTTCAAGTCCTTCAATGGGCTTAGCCGGCTATCGGCGGGGAGTTTCCCGGAGGGCAACACACGAAAAACTGCCGCCGGCTGCACATCGGCTGCGCTGGCAAACTTTTCTGCCGCAGATCGCAGCACTGGTCCGCTCAAAACGCATGCCAGTACGATCAAGCAAAGCGAAAGCAAACGTTCTCGGCGACGCGGCATGCTGCTATTTCTCCGAGCGGCAATAGGTAATGCCCAATCGATCATCTTTAGTGTAAGCCGGAGTGTGGCAGATTGCCATGAATGCCGCCCACCCGGTTTGACAATCTGGCCGTGGGCATTTACGATCCGTTGTTTATTGCCGACGGTATACCAGCCAGGCAAGCGAACAGGTTTCCGTGCTCCGGTGTCAGGGTTACCGGCGCGGACCTTTCGCGGACCGCTTCCGTCGGCCACCCGGTCAGGTAGCTCAGTTGGTAGAGCAACGGACTGAAAATCCGTGTGTCGCCGGTTCAATCCCGGCCCTGACCACTTTAACTTCTCGGGCAAATTCGCGCCATTGGCCAGATTCAGTTTGCCTGTTGGCTCTCCAAGCCTGTTCTCGGCGTCGCCTGATTGGCGGCGATTATCGCTGGCCGCCAAACACATCTGAGCAGCACGATTGTCGTTTTGTCGCGGGAAAAAAATCTCCGGCCAAAACTCGCGCGTTTTGTCATGGTATGGGGCCGGATGCTGCGGCAAATAGCGGCTCAAACAATCCGCAGGCCGAACAAAACTCGTCGAGTTTACGTCCCTAAAGAAGAATTGGAAAGCGATATTCTTAACCCACGGGCGGCGAATTGCTTGCCAGAATCGCGGGCGGCCGCACACTGTCCGCCGAACTGTGCCGCCCAGACGCAAGGAATGCGCAGGCCCATTTCCTGGCGATGCCGAGTAGGCCGTGGCGGCCGACGAGGGGTGCAGCACAGATGCGGGCAATGAAGCAGTGGCTGGCGGCATAACGGGCTTGGAATTATGAAAGAATTTGGTCGTGAACATATGAGTCTTACGTAGCGCAATGACCCGACTGACACCGTCGGATTATGTACGCGGCACGCAGCGACAGCAGTATACCAAACGAGTGGCCCAATTTTCGGAAAGAAATTCAAGACGCGCAGCGATGCACACAACTCCCGTGCACACGATCGAAGATCCCGTCCCCCGTCAGGTGCCGATGCCCAGTTGGTATAATGATTCCTGCAAATGGGCCGGGTCCGAGAATACCCGATAGGCGCCGGCTTCGAATAGCTCCGTGGCGCCGTAGCCACCGCTGAGCAATCCGATACTGAACATTCTGGCTCGACCAGCCGCCAACAAGTCCCAAACGGCATCGCCTACTACGAAGCAATCCTCTTTCTCCGCGCCGAGCTGTTGTTGGCAAGCTAGCAGTGCGTCCGGTTCCGGCTTGGGATGCGAAACTTTCTTGCCAGTCACAACCACCACGCCCTCTTCAATTCCCAGGCACTTAAGCGACGGATCAATTCCCGGACGTGTTCCGGAGGTCGCAATTCCAAACGGGATCAATTGTTCTTTCAAGTATCGAAGCAGCTTGACCGCGCCCCGCAAGGGCCGACACTGCGCTCTCGTTTGGCGGAATAATTCGCAATGTCGATGGTCGATCTTTTGGGCCTGGTCGGAGGTAACTTGGCAATCCAATTCATCCGACAGGGCGTGCAGGAGCAATCCGCCGCTCATGCCAATTCGCCTGTGGATGCGCCAGGCGTCGACTTCCAGGCCGGCCTCATGCAATGCTTGCTGCCAGGCCGACACATGGGCATACGCCGTATCGACGAGCGTCCCATCAAGATCAAAAATGAATGCCGCCATAATCACCTCACGAATGCCCAGGTACCAAAGCCGGTGGTCGCCTGCGCATCAGTCGGGTCGTGTGTGGGCCAAAATCCTAGCGATCTCCGCGATCGCCGTAGCCCGGTTTTACTTTCGTTTTCGCTTGGTGTCGACGGTCGGCGGTCAACGATCGGCCCACATCGTCTGATTCGTGGAAGCGGCCTTTTTTATCGCGCCGTACGTAACGCTTGTCTGTGCCCGTGTCGATCAATTCTCGTTTTCCGGTATGCCATATTGCCATCTATTTCTCCTATGACTTGGCCCAAAATTACACAAAAGCAAACAACATGCCTTGGCGCATTTTTTGCTAGGGAAAAATCCGACGCGATTTTTTTCTCCCACCGAAAGGACCAAACCATGAAACTTGAATCGCTCGATAATTTGCTCATTCACGAGTTGAAAGATTTGCTCAGTGCGGAAAAACAGCTCGTCAAAGCCTTGCCCAAAATGGCCAAAGGCGCGGAAAGCGAGGCCTTGCGCTCGGCAATTGAAGAACATCTGGAACAAACCAAAACGCACGTGGACCGCCTGGAAAAAGCATTCTCCCTGCTCTCGAAGTCTCCACGGGCGGAACATTGCAAAGGCATGGAAGGGTTGATTGAGGAAGGCTCAGACCTGTTGGCGGAAGAGGGTTCGCCCAGCGTGAAGGATGCGGCCTTGATCGGCGCCGCCCAGAAAGTGGAACACTATGAAATTGCGGCCTACGGAACGGCGAAGGCGCTGGCGGAACGGCTAGGGCAAAGCGACGTCGTCAGCTTGCTCGAAGAAACGTTGAACGAGGAAAAGGAAACGGACCAGAAATTGACCGAGCTGGCCGAAAGCGAAGTCAACGCGGAAGCCCAGGCCGGCAGTAGTAAATAAAAAACCAGAAAAGGCGGATCAAAATTGAAATGCGAAATGTCACTCCCGTTGATGATCGGAAAAAGTTATTAAATGTGATTGTGGAAACGCCCAAAGGCAGGCGCAATAAATTCAAGTACGACGAGGCCCGGGACTGTTTCAAGCTGTCGAAGGTGTTGCCCGCGGGCACGGCATTTCCTTTCGATTTTGGTTTCCTGCCACAAACGGCCGCCCCCGACGGCGACCCTTTGGACGTGGTGCTGTTAATGGACGAGCAGGCATTTCCCGGCTGTCTGGTCCAGGCCAGGGTGATCGGCATCATCCAGGCGGAGCAAGGCAGGAACGGGCGAAGAATTAGAAACGATCGGATCATCGCCGTGGCGGCCGCAGAAACAAACTACAAGAAACTACGATCGCACCGCGACATCGATCCCCGATTATTGACCGAGTACGAACACTTTTTTGTTTCCTACCATTCCCTGAAAGGGAAAAAATATCACATCCGCGGCGTGCATGGTCCGAGGCTCGCCATGCGCATCCTCAAGAGAGCCAGGCAACGATTCCACAAAACGAAATAGGGAGAGCAACATGAAAACAGAGAATCAGCAGGACAAACATCGGTTCGAAGCGCTAAAACACAATGAAGAATCTCGCGGGCGCGATGAAAAAAATGCAACAAAGGTCGCCGCGAAAGAGACCAAAGAGCTACGCAAGCGAGAAGGGCGCTCGAAGGAAAACGAGATCACGCAGTAAGGGATGGAAATGTGATGCGGGACAGGCGCAAGGCGGCGGCAAAATTCCGCATTCCGAGCCCACCATGCCGCGAACCAGCTATTGTTGACGCTCCTTCGCTCCACATCGCCAGCACAGGCAAATGGCGGAAGCCAGTCCGAACAACACCGCACAAGAGGGCTCCGGCACGGCCAGCAGAGAGCCGCCGCCAGATTGGAGTGAGTTCAGCAACGCTTGCAAATCGGGATTATTGAATTTGCCATCGCCATTGATATCGCTGAAGCTGGGAAGGGCGGTCTCGGTGACGCTGTAGGTCGATTCATAGGACGGAAGATTGGCCAGCGCCAGCTCCATTGCCGGAATATCGGCGGCGTCGACGTGTCCGTCTTGATTGAAATCGCCCACCAGCGGTGTGGAGCGGACGTAAGAAAAGCCTCCACCTGGGCCTCCCCAGGAAGTGAATTCGATCGACAGATAAATGTTTTCCGAAATCAAATGCAAAACGGCCGATTGATCGACCATCGAAGGCGGATTTTTCCCGTTCCAAATTTCCCACGGGCTAAAACTCAGAGAAGCATAATTTGCCAAATCGCCGTACGCCCATTCCGTATCGGCCGGGCTGGAATCGTGGGTGTAGAAAGTCTCACTCGCTACGTTGAATAAACCTTGCGTTGCTGCTCGGGTGAGCCAAACGTTTGGCGCGAGGCGATCTTGATTTGCCGGGTCGGTTGGATCAGGTGCGGGCTGAGCGTAAGTGAGATCGGGGCCCGACCAAAGTGTCGCGGCGGCAGGTGCGGCCGACCACGCGCCCAGGATGGCCATTGAGATCAACCACAGCGTGCTGGTTTTTGCCGCTTGCATCGAGCGATTTACGCGGGGTGAACCTGATTGCTTGGAGTTGGTTATCGTAATCGGCGCCGACAAACATTGCAAGCGAATTGCATATACGCCATGTCGCCGGGCGCGTTCCAGCCGGCGCTGGCGAGGCCGCCAAGGCTACAGGGCAATTCAAGGGCAATCCGTCGAGCTTTCGATGGCCGTCGCTACATCGGCGGAATGCCAAAGTAGGCGACCACTTGCTCAGCCTACTCCCCCTGCTGCAAACTGCCGCGCAATAATAGACCGTCGATTTCTACCGCGCTTTCGCGCAATTGGCGGAGAGCATCAAGGTAGGCGAGATTGGTTTGAAAGTAAGTTCGCTGGGCCGTCAACAGATTGAGGTAGCTGAACTGCGATTGCTTGTAGCCCGCATTCACCAGGTCGAGCGATGATTGGGCATCGGGCAGGATGTCTTGTTCGTATCGCTGGACTTGCTGAAATGCGTTTGCATAACGCCCATAAACGACAGCGAGTCGTTGCTGGAGCGCCAGTTGCGTTCGGGCCACTTCACTTTTGGCGGCGGCAAATTCCGCCTCCGCCTTGGAGATTCCGCCTTGGTTCCGATTCCAGACGGGAATGGGCAACACCGCCTGCACGCCGACGATGTTGTCCGAAGTAGCATTGTCGTGCTGCCCTGTGACTTGCAAATTGACATTCGGAATTGGCTCGGCGCGGGCTCGATCAATTGCATACCGGGCACGCTCCACATTGGCTTGAGCGGCGGCTAACTCAGGACTCGAAGCCAGAATCTTTTGCAGTGCACCAGGCCAACCAATCCTCGCAATGCCTTCCCGCATGTCGCCGGCCAGCGGGGTGACGGTTAAATCCGGCATTCCTAAGGCCGCGGTCAGAATTCTCCAGGCGGTCAACTGCTCATTGCCGGCGTTTTCCGCCATGATGCGCGCGGTGCTCGCTTCAATCCGCGCTTGTAAAACGTCCGCCAGGCCAACTTCTTGCGCCTTATAAAGATTTTGTGCCGCTTCGGTTCCTTGCTGCCCGATGCCCACCAACTTTTCGGCCAGTTGGACTTTTTGCTGGGCGATTAAGACGTTGTAGAACTGAATGCGAACGTCGTTGATTACGCGAAGCCGCTGGGCTTCCCATTCTTGCTCGGCACGCTTAATGTCTTGCGAGGCCACGGCGCGATTCAATTTGAGCTTGTGGCCTAAAACAATTTCTTGCCCAATGACGCCGCCTTGTTGACCCGCTTTTCCTTCGTCGCCAATCTCTGCCGCCGAATAGCCGCCGGTTGGATTGGGCGGCAAGCCCACTTGCAGCCACTCGCCTTTGGCAGCTTGAATGCGGGCACGGGCCGTCGCCAGCGAGGGATTATTCGTTAGCGCAATGCCTTCCAGGTCTGCGAGCGTGAAAATTGCAGGACTGCCGCTGGGCCTGCCGGGCGGCACGATTTCTGTTGGCGATTGGCTTTGCAGCACTGGGATCAATCCAGCCGAGGAAACCTGCGGCACCACTGGCGGCAAGGGGACAATCGCAGGAACATTCACAATCGCAGGAACATCCATTGTCCCTGGATTGCCTTGTGCGCATACCACCGCTGGTACGCACGCTAGCAGCATCCATATTAAGACAATTCTCATCGTGCACTCCCTTGCACCGAACTTATGAACTGTCGATCCAACTTTTAATCGGCGGACGGCTTGGGGGGCTTCTTTCCGTACTTCGCTTCGTACACTGCCGCGAACTTGGCTTCGAGCTCAGGATGGCAAAGGAAGCATTGCGATTCGGGCCGGTCATGCTTCTGACACCAATCCCCTTTCGCTTTGTATTCCTTGGCGAGTTTTTCACTGCATTGGGCACAGATTTCTTCCGGCACACCATGCTCATTGCACCACCAGCCGTCCGATTTGCTTTCTGTCGATACTTTTTCCGTGTCACTCTGAACATCGTTGGCCGAGTACTTTCCGCAGCCAGTTGTCGTGATACAGATCACTACCAACGCACCGAACAGCATGAGACTTTTCATCATAACCCTGACTCCTTTCAACTGTTTTACTAAGCCTCGGAATGCGAGAGGCGTTGCAATTCTTCAAAATCGTCTTGTCTTCCGCCACCTTGGCTGGGCGAATCGAAGAGCAGATAAAGCACACGCAGCACTAGCAAGGACATCAGCATGGCGCTGATTACGCCGCCGATTACAACGGTTGCCAGCGGCCGCTGAACTTCCGCGCCCATGCCGGTGCTGAAGGCCATGGGAATAAAGCCCAGGCTGGCAACCAGCGTGGTCATAAGCACAGGCCGCAGCCGAGTTGTGGCGGCATCTTCCACAGCCTGCTCCAGCGGAATGCCTCTGGCACGCAGTTGCCGGATGTAGCTGACCAAAATCATGGCATCTAAAACCGCCACGCCGGATAACGCAATGAAGCCGATGGCCGCCGAAATGGAAAACGGCATATCGCGAATCCACAGGGCGAATATCCCGCCGATCCAACCGAATGGCACGGCGGTAAACACGCGCAGCACATCGATCCAATTCTGGTAAGTGATGTACAGCAATCCGAAAATCAACAACAGCGAAACCGGCACGACGATGAAGAGCCGAGTTTTCGCACGCTCTAGATGCTCGAACTGGCCGCCAAACTCGTAGAAATACCGGCCCGGCGGCAGCGTAAATTTTTCTTTCATCTTCTGTTCGGCTTCCGCCACAAAACTGCCCATGTCACGATTGCGGACGTTGGCGGAAACGGTGATTCGCCGCTGGCCCCATTCGCGGGCAATTTCCGACGGCCCTTCCAGCACGCGAATATCGGCCAAGCGCGAGAGCGGCAGCCGCTCGCCGGAGGCCGTGGGAACGGTGATCGAGCCAATTCCACTTACGCCAGCGCGCATTTCTTCCGGCAAGCGAATTACCAGAGGAAACCGCAGTTGCCCTTCGATGACTTCGCCGACCGGCTTGGAGCCGATCGACTCGATGATGTCGGTCACCACTTTGGCTGGCACGCCGTAGCGCGCCAATTCCGCTTGGTTGAGCTTGATTTGCAAGACGGGCTGGCCGGTGACTTGCTCGCTGGCGACGTCGGCGCTGCCGGGAATTTCGTTCAGAATGGCTTCAATTTCTTTTCCTTTGGCAACCAGCACGTCTAAATCGTCGCCGTATAACTTGACCGCCAGGTCGGAGCGAACGCCGGTAACCATTTCGTTCATGCGCATTTCAATGGGCTGTAGAAATTCCAGCCGCTGGCCAGGAAGATCGCGCAGTTGCTTCTCGATAAGGTCCGTCAGGTCCGCTTGGGTATGCGCTTTCTGCCACTGGCTGCGGGGCTTTAGCGTGATGAACATGTCGGTGAGCTCGATGCCCATGGGATCGGTCGCAATTTCCGCGCAGCCGATGCGGCTCCAAACGTGCTCGACTTCATCGGGGAATTCCGCCAGCACCACCCTTTCCATTTGCGTGTTGTACTTGATGGAATCTTCCACAGTGGTGCCGGTTAGCCGCACCACGCTAATTGCCAAGGCGCCTTCCGATAATCGCGGAACAAATTCGGAGCCGAGGTTCGGCGCCACGATTCCGAAGGCAATCAGCATCAAGCCCGCGGCCAGTCCGATGACGACGAGCTTGAACCGCATCGCCAGGTGCAAGATTGGCACATAAACCGCCTTGATGGCGCGCATCAAGAGCGGTTCCCGTTCCTCCAGGCGGCGAGGAAGCACCAGGCTAGCCAGCACGGGCATCAACGTGAGCGACAAAACTAACGAGCCCATCAAGGCGAAGATCACGGTCAAGGCCATCGGGCGAAACAGCTTGCCTTCGATTCCTTCCAGTGTCAGAATCGGCAAGTAAACAATCATAATGATGAGCTCTCCGAACATGGTGGGCTTGCGGACTTCCACGGCTGCCTCGCGCACCACGTCGACCATTTTGCGTTGTCGGTTGTCGCTGTGAGCGAGATGGCGAACGCAATTCTCCACCATCACTACCGAGCTATCGACAATCATTCCGAAATCGATGGCGCCTAAGCTGAGCAAGCTGGCGGAGATTCCAAATCGCAGCATTCCGCAGAATGCAAACAGCATGGAAAGCGGAATTGCCAGGGCCACAATCGCGGCTGCCCGCAAGTTTCCGAGAAAGGCGAACAGGACGGCGATGACCAACAGGCCCCCTTCAAACAAGTTGCTTTTAACCGTGTTGATTACTTGATCGACCAGCTGGGTGCGGTCGTAAACCGGCGTGATGGTGGCGTTGGCCGGCAGCGTTTGCTTGATTTCATTGAGGCGCGCTTTCATGTGGGACGTGACTTCGTGGGTGTTTTCACCCATCAGCATGAAGCCCAAGCCCAGGACCACTTCGCCTTGGCCATCGGCCGTGACGGCGCCCCGGCGAATTTCCGAGCCAATGGTTACATCGGCCACGTCGCCCACTTGAATGGGCACGCCATCTTTGGCCGTAACGACGATGCGTTTCAGTTGCTCGAGATTGCTGGTTCGTCCGACGCCTTGCACGAGGACGGCCTGCGTGCCTTCGTGTACCATTCCGCCGCCGACATTCTGATTGTTTTGCTCCACGGCCCGGACCACTTCGTCGAACGTCAGAGCGTATTTGACGAGCAACGTGGGATTGATGCGAATTTGGTACTGCTTTTCATAGCCTCCCCAGCTATTGATTTCCGCCGCGCCTTTGACCGTTCGCATCTTGGGCTTAACGACCCAATCGTGAATGGTTCGGGCCTGGGTTACGTCGTTGCCCGCCGTGCGAACGACGTAATGGAATACTTCGCCCAGCCCGGTTGCGACTGGCCCCATCTTGGGGCGCTCGATGCCTTCGGCCAGCTCGACGGTTGCCAACCGCTCGTTGATGAGCTGGCGGCCGAAATAAATATCAGTTCCATCTTTGAACGTCACCACCACTTGCGACAATCCAAATTTAGAAATCGAGCGCATTTGCTCCAGGCCAGGCAAGCCACCGATGGCTTGCTCAATGGGAAACGTAATCCGCTGCTCCACTTCCTCGGGCCCCAACGCGGGGGCGACCGTGTTGATTTGAACTTGCACCGGGGTGGTGTCGGGAAAGGCATCGATATCTAGATAGCGCAATGACAAGCTGCCTGCGACGGCAAACACGACGGCTCCAAGCACCACGAGGAACCGATGCCGCAAGGAAAAGTCAATGATGCGATTGAGAAGATCCATATTTTCTCACCATCGGGCCGAAATAATGTGACACCACCGGCGGCTTACTTTTTGGCTGCGGCACAACAGGCACAGCCAGCCCCCAGATTGCTTTTGAGCAATTGGGCTTCCAAGACCATGCTGTTTTTGCACGCTACCACTTCGCCGGGCAGCAAGCCGGCAATGATTTCCGACGTTCCGCCATCTTGAACGCCGACCCGCACCTCGCGGACGTGGAAGAACTTCAGTGAACCATCTTGCAGGAAGTTTTTGTCGCGCACAAAAACGATGCTGCAATCGCCATCGGTATGCACTGCTTCCGTCGGAACCACCATGGCACTGGGCTCATCACGCAACACAACGCGGCCCGAGCCAAACGTGTTGGATCGGAGCTTGTGGTCGGGATTCGGTAAATCGACCCGAACTTTAACGGTGCGAGTTTTATCGTCTGCCTCCGTGCTAATCCAAGCGACATTCCCTGCGACGGGTTGTGACTTCGCATCGGACGCTTGAAACAGGACGGGTTGTCCGAAGGAAATGCGGCCGGCATCTTCTTGGCGGACATCAAGCATGAGCCACATGCGAGTCAAATCGGCGACTCCGAAGATGGTTGCTGTTGTATCCACCGACTCGCCCGGTACAACTTTGCAATCGACAACCACGCCATCCAGCGGCGACCGCAGAGGAAAGAGATTCGAGGTTGCGTCTTTTTCCAGACCGGCGGTGATCGTAGCCGGCAGGCCCAAAAATTGGATTTGCTTGGCGATTTGCTGCGTGCTTAGCCGATCGAATTGATCGGTTTCAACGGGCATTCCCAGGTTCGTTAGAGTTTGCTCGGCACTAAGCAAGCGAATTTGGGCCTCCTGGAGTGCGGCCTCGGCTTCGCGGAGTTGCTTGCCAGGCACGGCTCCCTCGGCAGCCAATGGTTGTAATCGAGTTACGTTTTCTTGGCGGAGCCGCACTCCGGTGATCGCCTGCAGCAGATCGGCCTTCGCTTTTCCCACGTCGGCGGAATCAATGAGCGCCAGCACGTCCCCTTGGCGGACTGGCTGGCCAACTTGGTTTTCAACTCGCCAGACGGTTCCCGTAACGCGACTCGCTAAATGCGCTAAATGTGTCTGGTCGTAAATAATTTCGCCGTTGGCACAGAGGGCTTCGATGATTGGAGCTTGATCGACGACGGCAATATCCAGGCCGGTTTTATCCATCGCTTCCACGGAGGCAAATTGAATTCGCTTCTGATAGTTTTTGCACCGGCTGCTGTTCTCCGCTCTGGGCAGGAGCGCCAAAGCCCGATGGGCGCGTTGAAAATCCTGATCGCTGATGTGCGGCGTTTCTTTGAGTTGTGCAATGTCGGGATGATGCAGCGGGCATTCCGAGATGCCATGTTCCGCACACCAGCCATAATCGGGCAGTGGCGGGACGAGCTTCTGATCGCATTCAATGCAAATTGCTTCGGGAACATTGTGTTCCTGGCACCATCCTTCGCCGTCTACGATGCAAGCATTCGGTGCGTTCTTGCCGCCGAAAAACAGTGCAGAAAACTTCGGCAAGGTCCAATCGGTGGCATGTCCCCAGGCCGCGATTGCTCCCAACATTCCGATCACAAACAAAGTGGAGAAGCTGCCTCGAAGCCAATTGCGATTCAAGCGCACTTTGGCGGACGGATTGATCGGCCCGGCAGGTACGCTGGTATGCGGCTTGGGAATGATTTTGCGACGAGTAGAAGTGAATAACGACATGCCGAATGCTCCCAGGGCTTCAAAACGCAACGAAGCGGTAAAAAAAGACCTATTGCTACTGCCGGACGACGCAGACACACTCAGCAGAGTGCCGAGCTAACCCATCCCAAAGTGGATGGCGTATAAGAAGAAAATCAAATCAGCCAGATTTGATTGAGAACATGCAACCGTGCGGGGGGCGATTCCTTCGGTCCATCAAGTGCCCGCCACAGTGGAACAAAGTTTGCTAAACTCGGCTCCGAAGAATTTGTCGCGGCCAAAGCTAAGCTGAACGAAGCGTGTGGTGCCTCCACTTGCGGTTTTCCAGTGGACACATAGGTGCAAACGCCCTTGCAGTTGGCTTTGCTGCCTAATGGCGCATCGGATTTGTGATTTTGTGGGGCCCGCTGGCAGCAATCAGCACAGCAAGCAACTTTCGCCGTCCTGTCTTTCCCGGAGAATTCGAGCCGGCAACATCCAAACGATGATTGGATGAGTACTGTAGCAGCCAGGAGGTGAGCGAGAATTGCTTGCATAGCTTGCTTAAATCAACACTCCTTATCCTTGTGATCATCGACCGGCCGGTCAAGTGGACTTGCCGAATAAACCGTAAAATCAGCCTAGCTTTTCCGCACACAAGATCGCTGGCTGCGTGACGCAATCGTTCACCCTGTTGCATCTGCCAGACGCTTATTTTGTGGTGATGATCTCGCGCGGGCCACAACCGAGCGGAGCAAAATCGATTTGCCGACAGCGCCATTCGAGCAGGCCGCGGCAACATTTTACTCGGCAACAGACTGCCAGCTGACATCGAGCTGAATCAGCTAGAACGATGACAGCTTGAATTACGACAGCTTGAGAATTGGCGGCGCTAGCTATCAAATTGTTCCCGCCAAGCGATTTGGCTTAAGCTCAATACCAATGCTATCCCGATCAACGTAATAAATAGCCCATATTCCACTATCATATTTTCCGCCGATTCGATCCAATGCCCTAGCGTGACTGCAGGGATAATCGCAATCAGCTTAGGAATTGTTCGAATGGAAGCACTTATCGAGGTAGCTGCAACCAATGCTAGCTCCGATCAGCGACTGAAAAAACTATCCATCTGCCTGATCAACCCGCGCTTTGAGCCGTCCTATTGGGGATTCGAATTCGCGCTCCCGCTTTATCCGGGCAACAAGCGCAGCACGATGATCTCCGGCTCGCTGAGCGCGGTCGCTGGACTCTGCGGAGAACACAATGTGTATCTTCTCGACGAAAACGTGGAGGAGATCGATTGGGAATCCATGCGGGGCTACGACATCGTGGGCGTGACCGGGATGAATGTTCAGAAAAATCGCACCCGTGAAATTCTTATCCGGCTCCAAGAATTGAACATATTCACCGTCGTGGGAGGACCGTTCGTATCCGTCCAGGAAGAGTTTTTCGATGGTTTGTGCGATACGAAATTCATCGGCGAAGCGGAAACCACGTGGCCGCAATTTTTAGATGATTTCGCACGGGGTAAGACCACGCTCCCGCGCTACGAGCAATCCACGCCGACCGACATGACCACGGTGCCGGCGCCGCGCTTCGACCTGCTCAAAGTCGATCGCTATGCATCGGGCGCGCTGCAATATTCGCGCGGCTGTCCCTTTCAATGCGAGTTTTGCGACATTATTGTCATTTTCGGTCGGCGACCAAGGGTCAAGGATCCCGCTCAGCTGGTGGCGGAACTCGATGACATGCGCCACGCAGGATTCCATTCCGCGTTCATCGTGGACGACAACTTCATTGGCGACAAGCGAAAGGCCAAAGCGCTGTTGCATTTGCTCATTCCTTGGATGGAGCAACACGGTTACCCAATCCGCCTGACGACCGAAGCGAGCATTGATCTGGCCGATGATGCGGAGCTGCTCGATTTAATGTATCGAGCCAACATCCGCAGCGTGTTCATCGGGATCGAGACCCCGCGCATGGAGTCGTTAAAGGAGACGAAAAAGTTTCAAAACCTGCGCGGTGACTCGCAGTCAGCCAAGCTTGGTCGAATTCAAAAAGCGGGGCTCGATATCAACGCTGGATTCATTGTTGGCTTCGACAGCGACGATTTGAACATTTTTGATGATCAGTACCGCTTCATCCAAGAAAACGGAATTACGTTGGCCATGGTTGGCATGCTCCAGGCCATTCCCAAAACACCCCTGTACCAGCGGCTGCAGCGAGAAGGGCGTTTAGTTGAGGAAGATCCCAGCTGCAACATCGTTCCAAAATTGATGAGTCGAGACGAATTGCGAAGCGGCTACTGGAAATTGGTCGAGCGGCTATATACCCCCGCGGCGTTCTTCGATCGCTACTTCAAAGTCTGCGAGTCCCAGGAGTTTCTTCAGCGGCGAGCCGAAATTTGCCGAAAGGCTGGCGAAGGTAAAAAGCTACCCACCTTATGGTTCGGAATCACGCTGCTTTGGTCATTGTTTTGGGCGCTGTTGCGGGACGGCTCATTGATCTCGGTGGGGGGCGTTTACCTGAAGTATTTTTTCGTCCGCAACCTGAAGCATCGCCCAGGAATTATTGGTTTCGCGCAGTTCATGAATCGTTGTGTGACGCATTGGCACTTTTACAAGTTCACACGGGAGCTGACCGCCGGTAGATTACGAGCATATAACACGCTCTGAAAATGATTACCCGAATGGGTCAATTTAGGCTGCAATCTTCGTCTTCGGCGCGCGTTGAACGAGATCCCGGGAGTAAAATAGCCAGGAATTGAGCTGTTTTTCTCCGGCGAACAAGCTATACTTATATGTGGTCGGTCTGACGACATGAATCAGCGGCTTATTGGTTCCACCCAGGAACCCTCTGCTGCCGCCTCTCTCGCATTCCCACCTGGCGGACCAACATGCTGGTCCCTTTCGAGCGGCCTGGAAAGAATAATTGGCCGCAACCCTCCGTAGTAGGAGTTTTATCGTGGGTAAGAAACTTTATGTGGGTAATTTGAGCTTCGACGTCGACAATGCGAGTTTAGAAGCGATGTTTGCGTCATTTGGCGAAGTGAAAAGCGCCGAGGTCATTCAAGATCGCGATACCGGCCGAAGCAAGGGCTTTGGATTTGTGGAAATGGCCGACGACAACGCCGCCCAAGAGGCAATTCGCGCGTTGAACGATACGGAGCAAGGAGGCCGGGCATTGAAAGTCAATGAGGCCAAGCCGCGCGAAGCGCGACCCGGCGGCGGATATGGTGGAAATCGCGGCGGCGGCGGGCGCAGCGGCGGCTTTCGACGTTAACTATCGGCCGCTGCCTGGCTTGGGTTGGTCAAGGATGCCAAACGCCGACCGAGGGTGTGTTTGGCTTGGCAATTTGCAAAGGAGTCGCCAATGTTGCGCGACATTGATTACGCTGCCGTTGCGGTGAAAACGGCCCTCGTCGAAAAGTTTGGACGAGAAGCTGTCTTTGACGATTTGCAAGTGACCGCCAACGAGCGGACGATTTCCGTTCAGCATGGGCAGCGGACCGCCGAAGGGACGCGAGACTTTCTGATAACAATCCTCCGCAAGGCCGGTTCGTACGAGCAGTTCTGGCGGATGTGCGCAGATGCGCAGAATGAAAAGCCGTTATCGATCCGAGGTTGATGCCACCTAGTGAAAAGAGGTTTAAGTGAAGCGTCCGAACAATCGGTTCCAGCGGAAGCCAAATAGATCGGCGACGGTCCGTAAACGCGATGAGGTGCGACGCGAGGTAGCATTGCCAATTCAGCCGAAGCCGCCCACCCAATATGGAAAAGCATTCGTGCTGATGGAAGACGCGGATCGGAATACCTTTGAATTTGCCGCGGGAGCTTGGATCCCGTATGGATTGACCATTGCCCAATGTCGCAGAGATTGCCTGGTGAAGGAGCTATCACAAAAAGTGAATGGAAAGACCAGGTACGAAGTGCGCTCGCCAATTACGCTCGAATCGTAGCAAGGAAGAATGCTGAGCGAACCATGGGTATTTTAACGCGCAAGCAGGGAGAACAATTCGTCATTAGTTCCGATCACACGGAACCCGGCGTGATCAGCACACGTCCCCCTCGGCGGCTGAATGAGCCGTACCAAGTGTGGACCGGCACGGTTTGGTCAGCCAATATCATGGAAGCGGCGATCTTTGAATCTCTGGAGGATGCTGACGAATACGTCCGCGCGAATTACACGAGATTAAGCATTATCAAATAAGGTGGTACTTTAAGCCTGTCTAACGCCAGGTTAGGCGGTGACCACTGTTTGCGACGTGGCTAAAGGATCTCGAATCATTTAGTCGGTCGCTCCACTCATCGGAGAAACTTGCCATGCATCAAGTTGAAGTGATTCGAAACGGTGTGGAAGTTGGAAGAGTCCGTTTTCGAGGCATCACCAAGCCGGAGACGCCGGCATTGGAAACGCGACGCTATCAGTGCAGTCCGAAGAACTGCGTGCCGAAGGATATTGTTCGCAAAATTGCGGATCGCCTTGCGTTCGGTTTGGCGGCTGGCCACGAAGGTGACTACGAGTGGCACACTTAGAGCCGATGCTCACACCATGCTTGCACACCTTTGAATAAAGACGACGGTTGTGACACAAGTACTCCGGTGTGTAGTCGTCTAATTTGAAAAATGTAGTGGCGTCTGTCCCCCGACGCCTGCTGTTTCTTGAACAAAAACGGCTAAGGACGGCCGTCGCTACATCGATGAGTGGCCAAATTAGGAGACGACCACGCCCCGGTCGTGATGCACTTTGCTTCCGCAGGGTGGCTGGGGTCGACCGAAGGGAGCCCCCAGCGGGCAGCATTCCGGGGGCTCGGTGGCACTCGACCCCGGCCACCCGATGCAGTTCACTGCAAAATGCATCACTACCCACGCCCCATAGCTTTTTCCCTTGAATGTGATATACTGTAACTACTTGATCCTCTGGGCATTTAGGCCAATTGGATTCTTGCCAGGTCCAATGGCCTTTCTAAAATTGCAGCGCAACCCGCGCTTCGCCCATTCGGTCCTGAGAATTCTGTAAAGGACCCATCCATTGAGTTTTTGTGAATTGGGGCTCGCTGAGCCCATTGTGCGGGCGGTTGTTTCCGAAGGTTATCAAACTCCTACTCCCATCCAGCTGCAGTCGATTCCGCAGATCATTGCCGGGCGAGATTTACTCGGCTGTGCCCAAACCGGCACGGGCAAGACAGCGGCCTTTGCATTGCCGATCTTGCACCAGGTTGATGCCGTTCGGCGACCCGCTCAACCGCGGGCGCCGCGGGTGCTGGTACTGTCGCCGACGCGCGAACTGGCCTCGCAAATTGGACAAAGCTTTGCCACGTATGGCCGGCATTTACGCTTCCGCCACACCGTCGTGTTCGGCGGCGTTGGCCAGCAGCCGCAGGTGCGGGCCCTGGCGCACGGCGTGCATGTGCTCATTGCTACGCCCGGCCGTTTGCTGGACTTGCTGCAACAAGGGCACGTGCGGCTGGATCAGCTCCAAATCTTCGTGCTCGACGAAGCTGACCGCATGCTGGATATGGGCTTTTTGCCCGACTTGAAAAGAATCATCGCCAAGTTGCCGCCGCAGCGACAGTCGCTGTTCTTTTCGGCCACAATGCCGGAGACGATTGCAGGATTGGCGCGGAGCCTGCTCAGCGATCCGGTGCGCGTGACCATTACGCCGCCGGCCACTACGGTCGACCGCATCGAACAGCGGGTGCTGTTCGTCGATCGGCCGAATAAACGCGCATTGCTCAACAAATTGCTTGTGGCGGGCAATTACCAGCGCGTGCTGATTTTCACACGCACCAAGCACGGCGCCGATAAGGTGGCGCAACAATTGAACCACGCGGGCGTGGCGGCCGATTGCATCCACGGCAACAAATCGCAATCGGCGCGCGAGCGCGCCCTGCTGCAATTCCGCCGCGGCACGCTGCGAGTGTTGGTGGCCACCGATTTGGCGTCGCGCGGCATCGACGTCGACGGCATCAGCCACGTGATCAACTACGACTTGCCGATCGAGCCGGAGGCGTATGTGCACCGCATCGGTCGTACGGGTCGAGCGGGGGCCGATGGCGTCGCGCTTTCCTTCTGCGACTTTAGCGAACGCGGCGCGTTACGGGCGATCGAGAAGCTTGTGCGGCGATCGCTGCCGGTGGAAGTCGACCATCCGTACCATGCCCCCTCGAATCCGGCGTCAAACGAGCGGCGTTTTGGCGGGCATCGGTCTCGTGGCAACCGCCCTGCAAAAGCAAATCAGCGCTCGCGGGGTCGTAACGGTCAATCCCACTTTGCCAAGCGAAAAGGAAAAAGGTTTGCCGCCAACTTCGCCGCGGCAAATTAACCCGGCCATGCGAAAATAATTCTTCGACGACGATGAGGTCCCAGAAATGTTGAGCGAACGCGACGTTACCACCCTGTGGCGAAAACTCTTCTCGGGACGAGAAATTTCCAGCGCCGTATTAGCCGAGGCGAAGGCGCTGCTCGGTAAATTAAGTCCGGAGAATCCATTGCGAGTTCGACTTGGCGCGGAGCTTGAAGAAATTCACAAGCGGCGGGCCGCCAAGTAAAGTCGCCAAAGTCGATTAACGTCCAAACTTAAATACTTCGGCGTCGCGATTAGGCCGTCCAAGAATTAAGTCGTTAATCAGTTTCGCGGCGATCATGCTGAATGTGATTCCATTGCCGCCGTAGCCAAGCGCAAAGTACGCTCTGGGTCGAGTGGTCGGCTGCCCAATATACGCCAAGCCATCTTTCGTTTCCGCAAAGGTGCCGGCCCAGGCATACTCGGGACTGAATTCAGTGTTGGGAAAGAGCGCATGAAATCTGGCGACTAACTTGCCGATTTTCCGATCTACCAATCCGTCCCGATCATGATCATTTGAGAATTCGGTGTCTTCGCCGCCGATCATGGCACGGCCGTCCTCGGTGCGACGGGCATAGAAATATGGCCGAGCTGTTTCCCATATCAAACAATCTTCCGGCCAACCCTGGATGGACAAACCTGCTTGGCTAGTCACCGCGTAGGTACTGTTGAGATTTGCTGTCGGTGACTTCAAGTGCCTCTCCGATTCATAGCCTGTTGCATACACAATGAAGTCGGCCGAAATTGTACCCGTTCCAGCCTGCAGCAAGACGCGGTCATGAAGTTCTTCAATGCTTTGCACGTCAGTATTGGAGAATGCTTGTAGATTCCGTCGAAGACCGGCCTGCACCAACTGCTGGGTGAAGCGAAATGGATCGATCTGTGCGTCTCCACCCGACCGCAGCGCAGCGGCCGCAGGAATGGATGAAATATCGGCAAGCTGTTGCCGGTTTAAATATTCCACATCGAATCCATGTTGCCGCTGGCATTCGTATTCACGCCGCAGACGCCGCTGATGCCAGCACGTACTGGCAAAATAAAGACTTTTGCGGCGCGAGAAACCGCAATCATCATCGAGTTCATGCACGAGGCTTTCGATTTCGTCGATTGCCGCAAGGCCGCGACGGTAGGCGTGCACGGCGTGCTGTTCGCCGACCCGCTTAATTAAACTGACGAGAGGCGTATCGACTTCGTACTGCAATAGGCCGGTGCTGGCCGCGGTACTTCCTTGGCCAACCTCGTGCCGATCCAACAAAATCACGTGCAGGCCGCTTTTCAACAAATGATCGGCCACGAGCGCGCCAGTTATGCCAGCTCCCAACACAGCAACCTGACAGGCGATGTCGCCGGACAATGCAGGTAGATTCAATCGATCGGTAGAAATTTCGTACCAATACGGTTTTCCCGATCGAAGCTTCACGTGACGGCGCCTGGAAATGGAAATGCGTCGTTGACGAACGCTACCAAAATTGCGACCTCGTTGCAGAACCAGACTCGATGTGCTGCTAAATGGTAGTAGCTGGCTAGGAGTGCAGCAAGCGCTGCCTCACTCGGGTACACGGCCTACTGTGTTTCGGGAAAGTAACCTTTGCCGGTCCGTTTGCTGGACCTCCGCCGGATGGGATACTAGAAGACAGGCCGGCGGCCAACTGTCTTGGCAACTTCCAACCTGAGCGGTTAACGATCATCGACGCGGAGTGATGGCCCCCGTCGTTCAAACCTGGGATCGAGCATTCCAAAATCAAACACTTTGCAGACAGGCCAAGCGATATTTCTCAATTCTCGCTTTCTCGTTCTACCTTCCACAAATCCATTTTGTTGCTGGTCGTCCACCTTAAGCCGGGCGTTGTCTCATCTGAGTAATCGAACGGCCTTGTCGGTCCTAATTTTGCGATGATAACTTTGGGCCCTAACCGACGCGCCAGCAATTGCATTATGGACCGCGCGAGGGAACGAATAATTGAACCCCGACAGTGTCAGACGCTTAAAGGAACTATTCCATGGCTACCAAGCGACGGAAACGAAAGTCCACAACCCGGTCCAAGCATCGGGCCAGTTGGCGCGGCCAATTACGCTTCGGGTTGGTGTCCTTCGAAGTGCAAGCCGTGAATGCAGAGATCAAAGAAAAGGCGGAGGTCCACTTTCATCTCCTCCACGAGCCTGATCATCAGCGCATTCATTACGCCAAAGTATGCCCGAAACATGGCGAAGTCCCCAACGATGAGATCGTCGAAGGCTACGAATACACCAAGGGAAAATATGTGGAATTCGACAAGGAAGAACTGGACGAATTACGAACCCAGAGCGAGCGCGCATTGACTCTGGATGCGTTTATCAGCGCCGATGAGATTGACCCGATCTACTTTGACGGACGAATGTATTATCTCATTCCCTCGGGTACTAGCTCGAACGAGCCCTACGCGCTGTTGGAAGCCGCGATGGAGCGCCAGCATAAGTGCGGCATCGGACAAGTGGTGTTCTCTGGCCGAGAACAATTGGCATTGGTTCGGCCACTCGATGGTGTGCTTACCATGTCGATGCTCAATTACGATGCGGAGATCCGCAAGCCGGCCGAAATCAAGAGCGACTTTGCCAGACCCGAAGCCAACTCTCGTAAGTTACGATTGGCCGAACAACTAATCACCAGTTGGCATGAAGGTAAATTCGACTTCAGTGATTACAAGGATCGCTATCGCCAAAAAGTGAAGCAGGCCATCGAAGCCAAAAAGAAAGGTGTCCAAATCTCAGCGCCCGAGGAAGAAGAGCCGGAAGTCATTAACTTGATGGACGCCCTCAAGCGAAGTGTGGAGCACGCCGGCGCGCGAACTCGAAATCATAAAGTTGCCCGAAATAACCATAGAAAATCTAGAGCGAAAAAAAGAGCTTGACCCATCGCTATGCCCACCAAGTCTGACTCTTCGATCGCGGCCCACCGTGCAGCTCGAGATGCTGCATTAGTCTATACGACAGATTCTGTCCCAGGAATTCAGCGCATTCGCAATGGCAAAGGCTTTGTTTACCAGAATTCGAAAGGAAGGCGGATACGCAGTGCCGCCACGCTAGCGCGCATCCATCATCTGGTAATTCCTCCTGCTTGGTCAGATATCTGGATTTGCACGGCTGCCACAGGCCATTTGCAGGCCACGGGCCGTGACGCGCGCGGCCGCAAACAATATCTCTACCATCCGCGGTGGCGAAGCATTCGAGACTGCAAGAAGTTCGATCGGATGGCCGCATTTGGCCGCGCCCTACCCCGAATTCGCCGCAGGGTGACACACGATTTACGGCAGGCCGGAATCACGCGCACCAAAGTGCTGGCTACGGTGGTCCGGTTATTGGAAGAGAGCCTTATTCGTGTCGGCAACGATGAATATGCTCGCGCGAACAATTCATTTGGGCTGACGACCTTTAAAAATCGGCATGCCCAAGTGTCGGGTTCCATGGTTCGCTTTCAATTTCGCGGAAAAAGCGGCAAGGCGCACGCCATCGCGATCAGCGATAAAAAGGTGGCCAAAATCGTGAAACGATGCCAGGAGCTTCCCGGCCACAATCTTTTCGAATACCTGGACGAGGATGGTCAACCACGCGGTATTCATTCCGGGCAGGTCAATGAATACCTGCATGAGATCACCGGCGAGGAGTTTACCGCAAAGGATTTTCGCACCTGGGCCGGTACTCTTTCCGCCGCGAAACTGCTGAGCAGATCCGAATCGATTACTCAATCAAAACTAGCCGCCGCAGTTAAAGATGTTGCCAAGCAGCTCGGCAATACGCCGATGGTCTGCCGAAACAGCTACATTCACCCCATGCTGCTTTCCACCGCAGAAAAAAATCGATTCCGAGAACTGTTCCAATACAAGCACCCTAACGGCCACGGAAAATATGGATTACGGCAGGACGAGGTGGCCCTCCTCCGCTTGTTAAAGGCCTATCGCGCTCCAAGCACCAACGGCGAGCAATCCAACCGTCGGCGCACAATGACTCCCTAATTATGCCGGCCAAATATTTACATGGCGAGAAGATCGAAAAAGCAGCAACGGCGTTGATCTTGATCGACGTGATCAACGATTTTGATTTTCCCGAAGCCTCAGAATTGTTGAAACAAGCGATCCCCGCTGCTCATTGCATCCGAAAATTGAAAGCCCAAGCAAAGGCTGCCGGAATGCCCGTAATTTACGCCAACGATAATTTCGGGCGCTGGCGATCCGACTTCACGCGATTAGTGAAACACTGTTTGGCGCCGGAGTCTCGCGGCAGGCCCGTGGCAGAATTGCTCAAACCCGAGGCAGACGATTATTTCGTGCTTAAGCCGAAGCACTCTGGGTTTTATTGCACCGCGCTGGAGATTTTGTTAGACGATTTAGGAGTCCGGACCGTAATTTTGACGGGCTTTGCCACCAACATCTGCGTATTGTTCACCGCGAACGATGCCTATCTGCGTGATTTGACCGTGATTGTTCCTCGTGACTGCGTGGGGGCGAACACAGTTTCCGAGAACGATGCAGCGCTGTCGCAGATCCGACGGATCCTCAAAGCCAATACCCATTTGCATAGCAAACTGGATTTGAAAAAGTTGAGCTGTCATGGGCAAAAGATTCCGCGACGGCGCAAGCCCGGCGGCAGCCATGGCGCCAGCTCCAAACCCCGTTAGCCAGAATGTTGGCCGGACGTCGAATCAATTCGCGGTTTGATGATCTCGGCACGGCATGTGCATTTTAGAGTCGGACGTTGACAATCGATCTATCCAAGCACCTGGTGCGCTATGAAGACAGAACCTCTGTGGCAAGCGATTCGCCGCCCACGATTTCCCCAGCTCAAGCAAGATGCGAGTTTCGACGTGGTTGTGGTGGGCGGGGGAATCACAGGCATCACCACCGCCTATCTGCTCAAGAAGGCCGGAAAGAAAGTCTGCCTGTTAGAACACCGTCGAATTGGATCTGTTGACACCGGGCTTACGACCGCACATCTCACCTATGTTCTCGATCTACGGATTTCCAAATTGGTCAGCACTTTTGGTGAGCGGGTAGCCAGCCTTGTCTTGGAAGCAGGCGCGCTGGCCGTGGACATGATCGAGTCGATTGTGAACGAGGAACACATCGATTGCGATTTCAAGCGTGTCCCCGGCTTTCTAACTGCGCCGTTCCGTCAAGCAACGGACCGCCGGTTAAAGAAAGACGCCCAGGCGGCAAGCAAGTTGGGTTTTCCGGCCCGCTATCTGGAGCAAGTGCCGTACTTCGACATTCCTGGCGTGCAGTTTCCCAATCAGGCAAAATTCCATCCGCTGAAATACATTTACGCCTTGGCCAAGCGAATCGATGGCGGCGGTTCGGCGATTTTTGAAAACAGCAAGGTCAGCGAAATCCGCGAAAAACCGCTGCGCGCTGTGGCCAACGATTTTCAGGTCAAAGCGAAATACCTCGTAATCGCCACGCATGTGCCGATCACGGGGAAGACCGGCATTGTGAGTGCGACGCTGTTTCAAACCAAACTGTATCCTTACACCTCGTATGTCCTCGGCGCGAAAGTGCCAAAGAATTATTTGCCGGAAGCTTCGTTTTGGGACACTTCCGATCCTTACTACTATCTGCGCGTGGAATCTGGAAAAACGTACGATTACGTCATCTTCGGCGGCAACGATCATAAGACTGGCCAAGCGCCCAATACGGCGGAGCGGTTTCGCGATTTAAAGAAGACTTTGCTTCGAATAATCCCTCGCGCCAATGTGGACCGGCAATGGTCGGGACAGGTGATCGAAACCAACGATGGACTTCCCTACATCGGCGAAACGGAGAAACGGCAATTCGTCGCCACCGGCTTCGCAGGAAATGGCATGACTTTTGGCACCCTGGCGGCGCGAATGGCCCGCGATGCAGCCCTGGGAAAAGAAAATCCTTGGAAGCAACTATTCGCGGTCGATCGCAAGAAAATTCGTGGCGGCACTTGGGATTATTTGGCCGAAAATGTTGACTTCCCGTATTACTTTCTCAAAGATCGATTGACGCCCGCTGAGGGCGATTCGGTCAGCCAGGTGAAAGCAGGCGAAGGCAAGATTTTGAAACTCGATGGCCAGCGAGTGGCCTGCGCACGCGATGCCGAAGGAAAAATTCACGCGGTCTCGGCCCACTGCACCCACCTAGGCTGCATTGTCCATTGGAACAAAGCGGAAAGTACTTGGGATTGCCCTTGCCACGGCTCGCGTTTCCAAGTCGATGGTTCGGTACTGGCAGGTCCTGCCGAAAGTTTCTTGGAGCCGGTGAAAGTATCCCGGAACGGCAAGCCAAAACGCGTTGCGAAGCAGGCGCAAGCCGGTTGACTGCCGGAATAGACGGCGCCATATCGCAAACTCAATTCTGCGAGGGAAGAGCCAAATCATCGCCCTCTGCGTTCATTCCCAGCACAAGCGTGCCTCCGAGGGCGCCTTGAACGCAACGACCACCAATTCGCCGATAGAGCAATCCGTTCGAGAGTTGATAGCATGTTGAGCCCACATACATGATTTGGGCTGCACTGATACGTTTGCCGCTTTCATATTGGAGGCCGACCGTATCACCAACTTTTAAGTTCTCGATCCTCATGGCATTTCTCTCCGTCGATCGCTAGTCGGAAGTGGAATGCAATTTCCATGCCCTCTACTGGGCAGCAAAGACAAGCACCTACCCGAACAGAAGTGAAAGCCGCCAAACTTTCCCATTGAACGCCGAACGTTCACAATTGCTCCAAATTGGCCATCCCCGGCTCAAATAGCGGCTGAAATGAGCGGGATGTCGAATAGCCCCGCTGGATGAATGCCCCTAATTGAAGGGAAAGCCCCCTTCCAAGCGACGCCAGTCAGCAGGCGCGAATATTCGGCACGGACTGTGCAGGAAAGGTGGCCCACATTTATGAGAGGAGAACCAGCAATGTCCACCCGGTTACTTGGTTTGATAACGGCCACTTTGTTGTTTCCAATTGGTGTCGCCTACGGGCAAACACAACCGCAACCAGGCCGTACCCCTGCAGCGCCCCAACCGCCGGCAGCGGCAGGACAAAATCCATCAACTCCGGCTCGCAATCACGACGCAATTCAAAATGCTCAAACCCCGCAGGCAGTGCGGCAAGAACGTCCTGAGCAACAGCTTTCTGATCATGATCAATCGAAAGAGTTTTCGGCTGCGGAAGCACAGAATTCATCGCTGCAGTTCAAACATCAGCCTGACGAGGGGCAGATTCGCGGGTTCGATTTCTATCGCGATCCCTTGAACGCCATGAAGCCTCTGGAAACTCTCGATGCCATTATGCACGCAGATATCGAGGCCAAGCCCAAGGTGATGCAGGAGCAGCAACGTTATTTGGAACAACACTATGATTTAACGCCGCATTTCGATGCAGCGGCAAAAATGAGTCGTGGCAAGCCGCTAGCTGTTGGGCCGACAGCCCGGTTGCCAAACAACCTGACGTTCGACGAGCTTGCCAAAATGGATCCGGCGGAAATCCGTCGCCAAAATTTGTTTCCCTATCTGGCGCTGCCGCATCCCAAGCAAACACCCGGCGGCCAGGTATTTCCGCAAGTTCAAATCCAAATGTTTCCTCGGTTGCAGCGCTACGACATTGATTTCGACTTACCGGAGGTATTCCTGCCGGAGTTTCCGCCGGCGATCTTTTTGCGAAGTCGGCCGGAATTGGGCGATGTCTCTCGCGGAGAAGTCGTTTCGATCAACAACTATTACCGGCTCTTCAAAGACATCCTGACACCCGTTCAGTTGGATGGATTGCGTTTGCTGCTAACGCCGTTTCCGCAAGAGGAGTTCAACCCGACAGACGACCGCAAGTCGCTGCAACCCAGCCTGGGTGTGACATGCCTGGATTGTCACGTGAACGGGCATACGACCGGACAATTTCACCTGAACCCCGACACTCGACCTGAAAATCGAAGATTTCGACTCGACACCGTTAGCTTGCGCGGCGTGGCACAACAGCAAATTCATGGCTCCAAGCGCAGCTTGCGATCGGTGGAAGATTTTACAGAGTTCGAGCAACGCACCGCGTACTTTAACGGCGACGAAATCCATGCGATTAAAAAAGGAATGAATATTCTCGATCGCATTCAGGTGAGCCACATGACGCAAATGCAAAATATGTTCGATTTTCCTCCGGCGCCAAAACTGGACGAGCTGGGGCACTTGATTGCTTCCAAAGCCACCCCAAGTGAACTGCGTGGCGAACAGCTATTTTTTGGTAAAGCCAAGTGTGGAGTCTGTCACCCAGCACCGTTCTATTTAAACAATTTGATGCAGGATCTGCACCTCGAGCGGTTCACCAACGACGCGCCGGATGGCGAGATCAAAACGTTCACACTACGCGGAATTAAAGACAGCCCACCGTACCTGCATGATGGTCGCTGCCTGACCTTGGAAGACACCGTCGAGTTTTTTAACCTGGTGCTCCAGTTGCAGCTCAACAAACAAGAGAAGACCGATCTGGTGGCCTTTATGCGGCAGTTGTAAACATGGTGACGAGTGCGGCGGATATTGGGTGCTACATCGGAACTTCGGGCTGGACTTATGCAGGCTGGCGCGG
>DASRSD010000120.1 GCA_035656635.1 Pirellulales bacterium | reverse complement strand
CACCGCCGGATCAGCAATTCGCACGCTGGTAATCGGGTCGTGGCTGTAGTACGACGGCATGAAAATCCAACTGTCGTCGGCCCGCGCCTCTAGGCAAAAACCAGCAAATACAGCAAGTAAAATCATTGAGGAGAACAAGCGTTTCATGGAAACTAACTCGGGAAAGAGATATCGGCCGAGGAATCTCAGCCGCTACTTCCATGGTAATTACGCCTTGGCCAAACCGCTACGGTTGTCCGCCGGAGGCCACTAGCAAATCGCCGGTTTTTGGGTCGTACAGGTAACGCTTGCCTGGAGGTAGCTCCGGCAGGTCAACCCCGCATGGGTCGAGAATTACCCGCTTGTATTCTTCAAAATTCTTAGGATTACGATTGTTGTTCTCAGCTTTCCATAATTGTAACTGGTGTGGAATTTGGATCTCGAACGTAATCTTGTCGCGGCCCACGAAAAACTCATGCACCGGTTCGGTAATCAACCCGCCGCCATAGCCTGAACCCTGCTTGCCAACTCCCGCCTCAGCTTTTTGCAGCGTGGGGTCTTTCTCGTCTCCCGGTTTCATCGTGGTCGGAGCATTCGGATCGGTCGTCGGCGGGGCGGCCGCATTTTGTGCGGTATTATTGGCCGGCGGAGTGGCGTTGGCCGGCGTGTTATTGCTGGCATGTTGCCGCTGCTCCGGATCGTTATCCATACCTGGCGTGAAATTCTGGGTCACCGGCCGCTTGGCGGCATTGTCGGCCATCTGATCAATTTCATCGCAGCCCGAAAGCGCCAGTGCCAGTAATCCGGCCATCGTGCAAAATAAAGCGCCGGAAAGAACACCGCCGGTGGAAAAAACTTGCCGCTTCATAAACGCCTCCCATTTGGCCTGTCGGCCTCGTGACCAATATCTTTGCCTGCCTGCCCGCTCTCCCTCATTCTGACCATCGCGCGCCTCATTTGGCAAGAGCCGAATAATGCCCGGGGAAAAAGGGCAAGCAGACAGAAGGGGGTAGAGCGTGGGGAGCAGCGTGAAGGGGGTAGAGAGTAGGGGTGGCATTTTGCCAGGGAATTTATTTTTGTCCCGGGTTTTTTATTCGCGGACAAAAAGGGAACATTTTGTCCGGTGGCGTCCGCCCGCGGCTCGATATTCTTCGAGCAAACCACGCTAGTTCGGCGACAAAAGCCACCGCCTTTGCATCCGGCGGCGAGTGTTTTCGGCGAATTGTGCATGGTGGTCTCTGGTGGTCAGGGCGCAGGATTCAGGGGTCGGGGTCAGGAGTCAGAGCGCAGGATTCAGGGGCTAGGGACTAGTGCCTGCGGCAGACCGCCTACCGCTTACTGCCTACCGCTTACTGTTACTGCATACTGCAAACTGCTTACTATTCTTCCGTACACTATATCAGCTTCCGTCGGAGATTCAACCGAATTTTTAGGCCACAAGAGCAGCATGAACAATGAGCAATGAACGCTGAACGCAGCGGACAAGCGAGATTGAGCTTTCTCGGCGCGGTTTTAGCGACGGAAAGCAACCTTATCCGGCGAATTCGTCGTACAGTTCGAGGATGTGCTGGGCGGTGGTGCGATGGTCGCCGAACAGTTCGCGCTGATCGTGGATGCCTTTGAAAGTGGAGAGAATATACTGGGCATCGTCGCGGTTGATGCCGTACAGGTGGAAATAACAGGCATCGAGCTCGGCCATGAACTCGGCCCGCTCGTTCTCATCCCATTTGTTGAGCCGGCCGCCGTATTCTTTTTTGAAGCTGCCGCCCGTGAAATCGCAGGCCTCGGCCAGCGGCAACATATCGACGGCGGTGCAAGTCAGTTTTAAGACGCGCTCGCTGATCCAGGCTTCCAGGGTTTGTTTGCGATCCCACGGGCAGGGCTTGGAATAGGTGTCGGGCGGAAAAGTCGGAATTTGTTCGACGATGAAAAAATTAAGCGTTACTCCGCCGATTTTCTGTCGAGTGCAAAAGTCGTAAGCGAAGCTATTGAGATTGGCCAAGAGGCACATTTGGCTTCGAGCAACGGCGTCGGTACGTACCAAAATAAAATGATTCGTATAACCGGCTATTGGCCCGCATGCAGCGATCATGGTGCGCTGATTAGTTGGGCTGGTGATGTCCTTAAATCCCAATGAACCCCATTCTGGAAGTTTGACATGTTGGTAATCGACCCAAAATCTCGGAGATGCCAAATGCTCTGGGTTTTGCCAATTGACCAGTGAAGTTCCAGCGGTCTGGCCTTGGCGGACCCAGTTGGCTTCATCGGTTACGACGTCGGCGGCGCGGTGGTCGTAGGCTTGGACCATTTTGGCTTCGTAGAGCGGCAGGAATATTTCTGCGGCACCGCTTCCTGACGGTCGCGGCTCGGTTGGTCGCGGCTCGGGTTGTGGTTTGGTCGCTGCAGAAGCCGAGCCGCGCGCGTTAGCAAGCGGCGTTTCTTTGACCCAACGGTTGCCTTTGAGTTTATAGCCCTCGGCTGTCAGCGATTCCGCTTCGCGAAACAATTCCGCATCGTTGGTTTGATGGAACATCGTTTTGAATTTAATGCCCCAGGAATTGCCAGTCGGGCCTTCGCGGCTTTGATCGATCAGCACCGGCACACGGCGGTAGATGGCTTTGGTGATTTCGGCATCGCGCTTGGAGCGAAAGATGGGACAGGTGTGCGTGTTGGGATTCAGCAAGCGAATGTCGTCGGCCGAAAGTGCGACGTGCCGATCCGGGTCTTCCAGCTCCTCGACGGTGTGGGCGAAAAAGACAAAGTCGGCGGGTGGAACCGCTCCCTGACGGTCGCGGCTCTGCTGGGAAGATGCAGAGCCGCCGAAGTTGAGGATGCAGAACTTGAAGCGATTGTCGATGTCAGGAAAAAAATGCTTCGTTCTGTTTTCAAAATCGTACAGCCGAATCAGCCGATTGTTTTCGGCGATGGCGGCGAAAAAGTCTTTGGTTGTCATGTCGGAGGCGATGCCCGAGGGGGTTAGCAGCCCGACGCGGCCGTTGGGAGCGACGATTTGGGACGCCAGCTCGGCGAACACAGCATACAAGTTGATGTCGCCGCGGCCGGTGAGAGGATATTGTTCGCTCTTGCGGCAATAGCTGAGGAGCGCGTCGGCGGACTGCTGCGCTTGCTGGTAGCGCCGATAGAGTTCGGGATTCTCTGGCTCGAGTTTGGCAACCAGCTCGCGGCGCTTGGCGGCATTGGTGGCGGTGGCGATTTCCGGCGCGGGAAGTGAAAAGAATTCGCGTTCCTGGAGCTTGATGCGTTCCCAGGGCGGGTTGCCGATGACGCAATCGAAGCCGGAGGCACCGCTCCCTAACGGTCGCGGCTCGGTTTCAGCAGGCGGCTCGGTTTCAGCAGGTCGCGGCTCGGTTTCAGTGTTCGCGTCCGAATCGGAGCCGCGCCCGTCAGGAAGCGGTGCCCGCGACAATTCAGCGCCTTGGCCTTCGATCACATATTGACAGGCCTTGGTCAGCGAATCCTCCGTCCACAGATAGGGAGTGCTCCCATGCCGGCTCCAAATCTTCTCCTCCGCTTGGCATAACTTTGCTCGCCGCATTGCCCGCGTGGCATAAGATTTGAAATCGTTCATCACCTTTTCAGGCGGATCACCAGCCGTCACGACGACATGCACGTGATTACTGCGAACGTTGATCGCGTGCAACCGCCAACTTCGGTGCTGGCAGACTTCACGGATCGCTTGCTCGACAATCGGTCGCTGTCGGGCATCTAACGTCACTGGGTCATGTTTCAGACGCGACAATTCTGCAATTTCACGCTCGACATCAGGCGGAACGAGCTCCGTGCCCGGCACGTTATGATCGCGGTCAACGGAGCCGCGCTCCGTTCCGTGCAACCAGCTTCCGTAGGTATGAAACGTGATGAAGTATGCTAAGCAGTTCGCTTGTGGTGCTTTGCGGCCCGTACCGCTTCCTGACGGGCGCGGCTCCGATTCCCCCGGCGACTCGCCGGGGGCTAAATGGAACACCTCCGGAAATTTTTCGCGCCAATTGAAACCGGCCGGATGGACCGCCGGATCGTGGACCAGCGAATTGCCATGCACAATGTTGTGGGACAACGTGGCAAGGGTTTGCCCGCGAGTGGCGGAGCGAATCCACAGTGCAAGCTGCGTGATTTCGACCGCTTCGGGCGAAAGGTCGACGCCGTAGAGGTTGCGGGAGAGAATCCAGTGCGGGATTTCGTGCGCTAACTTGTCGGCGTCGACGGCGCCGTGACGATCTAATTGGCCGACCACTTCGTGGTAGCGGTCTTCCAGCACGTTGTAGGCCTGAAATAAGAACGCACCGGAACCGCAAGCGGGATCAACGATTTTCAAATCTTGGAGAATGGCCAGGCAGCGCTGCCAAAATTCGGGGGTGTCTGGAACGATGCCGCGCTGCGCATCATTGGCCGGCGAGCCAAGTTCGATGGCGGCAGCCGCGAAGCGCTGGTCGATCAGTTCTTTCACGGTGTATTCGACGATCCGGCTGGTCAGTTCCGGCGGCGTGTAATAAATGCCCAACTGCTTGCGCTTGACGGACTGCGGCATGCGGGCGAAGGCAGCCTGGCGGTCGCCCGTCAGGTTGAAGACGCCGACTTCTTTATATTTTTCCAGTTCGGTAATGGAACGTTCGAAAAGATGGCCCAGGACATCGAGATTGACTTCATCGCGAAAGTCGTACCTTCCCATGGCCTCGAAGAAGTTGGTCCAGGGCTCGTCGGGCAACTCGAGATCATCGACGGGGTGCGGACTAAACAATCCACCGTTGTACTTGGGGATGTCGTGGACATTGTTGCCGACGTTGATAAAGCCAAACAGTCGCTTAAAGTTTTGCCATTTGGGATTGGTAACATCGTAAAAGCCGCCCGCCGTGCCGGCTTTTTTGATGGTGTCTTCCGGCAGCAGGCTGCGGTCTTCGCAAAAGGCAATAAAGATGACACGATCGAACAAGCGCTGGGCCATTTCGATCGCCTCGTCGACCGTATGGTTGGCATGCAGGTAGCGGATTAGCTCGACGCGGTTGGTGGAGTAGTTTTCGTAGAGCTCCTCGCCGACTTCGCGCTGGCGGTTGTTGGTGTCGCGCAGCAGTTGGCCGGCCTTGTTTTCGTCGATGAGGCCTGGGCGGTGAAAAAGCGCATAGAATTGCTTGAATTGGTCAAGCTTGCGCAGGCTTTGAAGCGTGAAGTGCTCGTAGCGGCGTTTGGTGGAATCGCGTTCGTAGAGGCGAAAACTGATAATGTTGGAGACGATGCCCCAGCGGCAAGTCGTGGGCGTGTTGACGAGATAGTTCCAGCACTGATCGACCGCCGTCCCGTGGCGGGTACGATCGCGGTCGAGATGGATGTTTGGGCCTTTTAATTCAACAACGCCACGCAAATCTCCTTCCTTTCCTTGCGAGAACTTTCCAAGAACGGCGTCGGGAGTTTCATCGCCGATTTTGCGGTGCTGCTCCTGATACCAATTCGGGGCGTTTTCGGTCGGCAGGATGTAACCGAGCGCGGAACCGAAAACCTCCTGGAGGAATTGCCACTGCATCTGGGTTTCTTTGAATTCTTTCAGCCGGCCGGACGATTCGAGCTCGGCCCATTTGATTAGAACCTGATGTGCTGCGGCAATTTTTTCGTCCGTCAGATGGAAGCTGCCGGCGGCGTGTTCAAGAAGCCGTTTAAGGACGAGGCGATCGGCTTTCGGCTGGCGTGCGGCACGGGCCGATTCGTTATTGAAGAGTGAGATTTGGGGCACAGGAGCGGATTGGCGGCAAGCGGAGTATGGGTCTTAATGGTGCAATGATAATGCCTGCCCGTGAGGTGGGCAACGAGCCGAGACCATTGCCATCGCTAGAACGGCCGACTGCGGATTCATCTGCGGCAGATTCGACCGCCAGGCTCGCGCTTGAGAACCGCTTCCTGACGGGCGCGGCTCATTTGAACATTGGCTGAGCTTTATTCCTTTTCGGCCCAGACGCGCACGGTTTGATCGTCGTCGATTTCGACGTGCACAATGTTGGGATGACAACAGACCGGGCAATCTTCGACGTACTCTTGGCTTTCGCCCGCCGAAACGTCGATGGGAATAATGATTTCCTCGCCGCAACTGTCGCAAAGGTAGGACGAGTCGGATTGCATGGGGAATCGAAAATGGGGAATGCGGAATGGGGAGTGGGGAATGCGGAACGATTGCGCTCGATCCTACGGCACTGCGCTTGGTTGCTGGTCACGGCTAAACGCTACTGCGGTGCTCCTACATAGCCAGAAGGCCACGCCTTCCGGTCCGGATGCTGTGAGCATCCGGCTACTGCGCCACTAATTGCTAATCGCTGTTGACCACGTACCGCCTATCGCATACCGCCTACCACTATATCCAGTTCCATTTTTGCATGGGGGCAATAAAATTGTGGCGGGTTAAATCGAAATGCAGCGGCGTGAGCGTGATGAATCCTTTTTCCAGTTCGCTTAAATCGGTGGCTTCGTCGCCGATGGAAGTCGGCGGCCCGCCCATGGCCCAATAATAATTGCGGCCGCGCGGGTCGGTTCGTTTTTCATACTTCTCGCCGTATTGCTGAACGGCCATGGGCACCACTTTTACGTGCGGCGGCTTGCCCAGCGCGGCCGTGGGAATGTTGAGATTATACAGCGTGGGCCGGTTGCCTTGGTTGGCCAGAATTTTTTCGATGACCGCCAGCGCGATGTCGGCGGCCTTTTCGAACTGGAAGCGCTCGTCCCATTCTAGCGACACCGCAACGCTAGTGATGCCGAAAAACGCCCCTTCGACGGCCGCGGCCACGGTGCCGCTGTATAGCACATTGATGCCGGAGTTCAGTCCGCCGTTGATGCCGCTGACCACCAGGTCGGGGCGCTGCGGGCAGTATTCGGCGATGCCAATTTTGACCGAATCGGCCGGGCTGCCATCGACGGCCCAGCGGCGGCGGTTGCCTTCGACAATTTCTTTCACCACTAGCGGCGTGAGAAAGGTGATGGAGTGGCCGACGCCGCTTTGCTCCGTGGCCGGGGCGCACACGGTGACGTTCCCCAGGCGCGCGAGGGCCTTTTCCATGGCGGCCAGGCCGGGGGCGAAAATGCCATCGTCGTTGGTGAGGAGAATTTGCACGGGGTAATGTTGAGAGTTGTGCGTGGCACTGACAGTCGCCGCGCTTGTTAGTGCCACCCGGCCGGAGCTGATGTTCTTCGGAGCGATTCACTATATCGCTAGAGCCGCAGGCAGACAACGAGCGCGCGAGTTTTTGAAAATGACAGAATCGGGCCAAGACGCTACGATACGCTGCGCTGTGTAGACGCTGGGAAAAAATTGCGGCTTTATTTGGGCACGATGATGTGGGTGATTGCGATACTTCAGACTGCATTTGTCGCGGTGCTGGTGCCGGCTTATTGGTGGCAATACAGGCCGCAAAATTTTTTGTGGATGTCGGACGTTGCGCTTTTCGGCAGCACAATTGCGCTGTGGTGGCCGAACCGGTTGCTCGTTAGCGTGGAAGCGGTGTCGGTGCTGGTGTTGGAAATTATCTGGGGCATCGACATTTTGCTGAAGCTGGCCCTAGGAGAAAAATTCCTGGGCCTGAGCAAATACATGTTCCAGCGGGAAATTCCGCTGTGGATTCGGCTTGTGTCGCTGTTTCACATCTGGCTGCCGTGGCTGCTGCTGTGGCAGGTGATGCAAACCGGTTACGACCCGCGGGCGCTGGTGATGCAAACCGTGGTGTGGTGGGTGGTGGTGCCGGCGTGCTATTTTATTTCCACGCCGCAGGAGAACATTAATTTTGTGTATGGCGTGGGGCAGTTGCAAAAGCGGCTAACGCCGGTTGGATATTTGATTGTGTTGTTGCTCTTCGTCCCGCTGTGCGTGTACGTGCCGACGCATTTTTTCCTGGGTTGGATTGCGAGGCGGTGAGGAGGCAGGATGAATCGGGTATGATGGGGGATGAATCGTTGGCCAAATTTTTGCCCGTTTTGTGGCACCCATACTCTGCCCACAAAAATCGCCAACTAGCCGATGAGTCGGGCGGGTTCTATAATCTCGGTTTCCGCCCGGGGAGATTGTCTCGGGCGGTTTGTGTTTCAAGTGGAAGTTCAATGGGTGTGCGCCCGACTGACACAGTCGGGCTATGTCATGAACGTGATTTAAACCATGTCGATTGCCATCGTGCCGGAAAAATCGTTGGGCATTGCCGCGGAAAAAGTGCTGGTGCTGGATTTCGGTTCGCAATTTGCGCAACTGATTGCCCGGCGGGTGCGCGAGCAGAATGTGTACTGCGAAATTGTGCGGTACGACATTACGCCGGCGCGGGTGCGGGAAATTGCTCCGCGAGGTTTGATTCTCTCTGGCGGCCCGGCCAGCGTGTACGAAAAGGGCGCGCCGCATTGCGATCCGAAATTGTTCGAGCTGGGCATTCCGGTGCTGGGCATTTGCTACGGCATGCAGTTGGTGTGCGAGGCGCTGGGAGGAAAAGTTGAAAGCCACCCGTCGCGGGAATTTGGGCGGGCACAGTGTACGGTACTGCCCCGCAGCGACGAGCACGGCGCAGGCCTATTCGCCGGTATTTCTGCACAAACGGAAGTGTGGATGAGCCACGGCGATCAGGTGAGCGCGGTTTCCAGCGACTTTGTGCCGCTGGCCCGGACCGAAACGTGCCCCATCACGGCCGTGAAGCACAAGCGGCTGCCAATTTACGGCCTGCAATTTCATCCCGAGGTAACGCACACGCCGCCGGGCAAGGCGATTTTAAAAAACTTCCTCACGCACATTTGCGGCTGTCAGGGCACATGGCAACTGGCCGATTTCGCCGAGCAAACCATCCGCGAAGTGCGAAAGCGCGTCGGGCAGCAGCGCGTGATTTGCGGCCTGTCGGGCGGAGTCGATTCGGCCGTGGTGGCGGCGCTGTTGGCGGAAGCGATTGGGCCGCAACTGTCGTGCATTTTGGTCGACAACGGCCTGTTGCGCAAAGATGAAGAGGCGGCGATTATCCGCGAATTCACCACGCACTTCAAAACCGATTTGCACGTGGTGAAGGCGGAGGAGCAGTTTTTAGCGGCGCTGGCGGGCGTCACCGATCCGCAAGAAAAACGGCGGCGGATTGGGCACGTGTTTATCGACTGCTTCAAAGCCGAGGCGGCGCGCATTCAAGGAGCCCACTTTTTAGCGCAGGGGACGCTGTATCCTGACGTGATTGAAAGCGGGGCGGCAGTGGACGGGCCCGCGGCGACGATCAAGCTGCATCACAATGTGGGCGGATTGCCGGCGGAGTTGGGCTTTGAACTGATCGAGCCGCTGCGCGATTTATTTAAGGACGAAGTGCGCCGCCTGGGAGTGCAATTGGGATTGCCGGAAGAAATTGTCTGGCGGCATCCGTTTCCCGGCCCGGGCCTGGCCGTGCGCTGCCTGGGGGAAGTGAGTCGCAAGCGGTTGGATAAATTGCGCGAAGCCGATGCCATTGTGGTGCACGAAATTCGTGCGGCCGGATTGTATCGGCAAACGGCCCAGGTGTTCGCCGTGTTGCTGCCGGTGCAAAGCGTGGGTGTGATGGGCGACGCGCGGACTTATGAAGACACGGTGGCGGTGCGGGCGGTCGACACGGAAGATTTTATGACCGCCGATTGGAGCCGCCTGCCGCACGAGCTGCTGGCGAAGATCTCGTCGCGGATCATCAATGAAGTCCGCGGCATCAATCGCGTGGTGTACGACATTAGCAGTAAACCGCCAGCCACGATTGAGTGGGAATAGCGGCAGGCAGTAGGCGGCATGCAGTAGGCAGTCGGCGGCGAGCAGAAAGAGAATGCGTGAATCCGCTTGCGGTTTAGCGGGAATCCCACTCTCCTCGCCTTACGTCCCCAGTGCCGCTACGGCGGCGCGGATTTCGGCCAGCGGCGTGTCGGGCGGCAGGGGCGTGCCAATTACCACGTAGGTGTGCAGCTGGGGAAAACGGAGCGCCTCGGGATGGGTCGGGTGTTCGCCACAATAAACGGGCAGAATCGTGGCCGGCACTTTGGCGCGCAACTCGGATAGCAAATGCTCAAAGCCTTTCTGGCCGGCGTCGGCGGAAAAATCTTCCGCCAGGCTCAGACCCAACAGGTAGCCTTGGCCGAGCGTCACCAGGCCGCGGGCCAAGGCGTTATCTTCCGCCGAAAGCTCGACATTTCGCGTGGCGGCGATCATCACGCCGGTGCTTAACGCCACGCCCCGCAGCATGTTGTCGGCCGGAGCATCGGGCGGGGCCACAAAACGGGTGAAGCGGTCGACGGTGGAAACCACGTGAATCCAATGCTCAAAATCGTGCGAGTTGCTGATTAAAATCACTTGCCCGTTGGCGGGAATGTTATCCAATCCCAGGGCGCGCAAATGCCGGCGGCGAGCGGAGCGAATCCAGGAAATCGCGCGCAGCACAAAATCGGGCCGTTGCCACCAGGCCAGGCCGAGCATCAGCAGCGTGATCAGGCTGGCAAACAGAAACAGGATTTTCGGTATGCGCAGGGCGCGGATCAGTTGTCCCTGGTAGGCGGTGATTAAATCGGGATGGGTTTTCACGGCTTTCATATGCAGCGTCAGCCCCAAAAACGACTGCAGCCGCGCGGTGATAAAATAGAACACCAACACGGCCAGCAAGCCCCCCACGACGTTCAAAAAATTGCTCGTGGCGACCAAATTGCCTTTGCTTTCCTTGGGCGAGCGATGCTGCAAGAGCGTGTACAGCGGCACAATGTACAAGCCGGCCGCAACGCCGACGGCAATGAGGCAGCCAATCATCTGATATTTGTTGGGCACCACCAACGACAAGGCCGCCGTGGTGACAATCAGCAGCGACAGGCCAATGGGCACCAGGCCCAACTCCAATCGGTTGCCGGAAAAATATCCGGCCAACGAACAGCCAATGCCCACGCCCAGGCCTACCAGGCCGAGAAAAAACGACACTTCCAACTCGGTCCGGGAGGCTTTGGACGATTCGGTATGCTGCTCCTCTTTGAACGGCGTGGCGGTGACGGCTTCGACCAAATCTGGGGATTCTTCGTTGATGATGGTCTCGGTTTTGGAGGGAGTAATTCCGGTTTCACCGGTCTGGCCTTCGTTTTCCCGCCGCACTTCCGACAGGGCTGCCGCCGTGGTTTCCGCCGCCGGGGTTTTTGGCAAGCGATTGGCCAGCACAATTTCTTCAATCGTTTCGCCTTGGAAGAGCAGGCTTTGCCGCAAGTACAACGTCATCAGCGAAAAAAAGGCGATGCCAATGGCGGCCAGAATCAATGGGCGGGAGCGCTTGAGGACCGTTAGATTTTTTTTCAGCGGGACGACCGGATCGAAGGTCAGCGGCATTTCCGGCGCGGCCGCGGGAATGCGGCGAATGAGCAGGGATGCCGCCGCGCCGCACAGAGCAAGCAAAAACAGCACCAGCCCAATGATCCATTCGCGGCCCGAGTGCAGCACGTTGACCGCTGCGGTGCTGTCGACTTCGGATTTGATCCACACCGTGCCGTACAGCACGCCGCCGAACACGGTTCCCAAAATAGTGGCCACAAAACTGGTGCCTTCCAGCAAGCCGTTGCCGCGGGACAGGACAGAAGTGTCCAAAATCTCGGGCATCATGCCGTACTTGGCGGGAATGAAAAACGTGCTGTGCGTGCCCATCAAAAAGACAATGGAAATCATGAGCGCGGAGCTGATCACGGCCAACGTTTGCGGCGAAGCCCAACCCCAACTGGCCGTGTGCGGCAACAGCAGGGCGAACAAAGCCACGGCCATAATGCCGACTTCGGCCAGCTTCCAAAACACGACGATGTTGCGCTTGCTGTATTTATCTGCCAGGATGCCGGCCAACGGCGAGAACAGAAAAAACGGCGTGATGAAGCAGGCCGTGACAATGGAGATGACCGCTTTGGCATCGATCCAGCCGATGGCCACAAACCGCACCAGCATGTCGATGCCATAAAACGTGGCCACGATGTTGCTGGCCTGATCGTTAAACGCCGCCAAAAATTGCGACAACACCAGCCCCATGAAACTGCGCGATTTCAGCGTGGGCGAGGGCGTAAACAAGGTGCGGCTCCCGAAGCAGCAGCCCACATGGGCCTAACGGTGTGGAAGGGCCGAATATAACGGAGAAAGTGTGCCGCGCACCAGTGGCACTGGCGGGCAATACCCCAAGGCTGCGGTCTGCAAGGGACCGGCTAAAAATTGCAGCGCACTCCGCGGCGGTGCAGTTCTTGCTCCAGGGCGTCGGGCGTGGTGTATTGGACGGCGTCCCAGCCGAAGTGTTGGGCGGCGGCCACGTTCTTGGCGATGTCGTCGATGAAGAAAATTTGCTGCGGCGGCACACCGGCCAGTTCCGTGGCGCGGCGGTAGATTTTTTCGTCCGGTTTTTGCACGCCAATTTGGTAACTCAGCGCAAATTTTTTGAACGCGCCCGGCAAAATGCCGTAACGGCCGTCAGTCACCGTGCGCCAATGCGATGGGCAGATATTGGACAGCAAGCCCAGTGGAATTTGAGAATCTTCCAAGTTGGCCACCAGCGGCAAGAGCTCCGTGTTCAAAGTGAAAATTTCGGAATCGGCCGCCAGCAGCGCCGCCAGCTCGGGCTGGCTGCCGGTGAGGCGGCAAAACTCGGCGTGGAATTGTTCGTCGTTCAGTTCGCCCCGTTCGTAGGGCCACAAGATGGCGTGCGAGCCGATGAGCACATCTTTCACTTTGTCTTCCGGCACGCCGGAGAGCTGCGACACCTGCCGGATTTCTTGCGGCCGGCTGAAAAAGCACAGCACGTTGCCCAGGTCGAAATAAATGAACGCCGGAGGCATGGTGAACACGGGGCGATGAACGATAAACGATAGGGTGGAGTCGATGGAATGTTTAGCCGCGACGCGATAGCGGAGCGGGAATTACGGACGCGGCAGCGGGTTCTTTGAAAATTATGGCTTGCGGCGATTATAACAGGCCACACCAACCACGAAACAACCCCTGCCGGTCGCAACTGGACCGCGAACCTGCGATATTTTACGATGCTCTTTGGAAGTGCCTCGTGGTCTGGTGGTAGCGCGCCGTTGCGCCGCTATTGACGACTGCCCCGTGGCGCTGCCGGTCGTGGCCGACCGGGCTAACCATTCCCAATTTTGCATTCCCCATTCCCCATTCCCCATTCCAATTTTGCATTCTGATCATGCTCAATAAATTCAGTTCCCGAGTGACGCAACCCAAAAGCCAAGGGGCCTCGCAGGCCATGCTGTATGGCACCGGCTTAATCGAAGCCGACATGAGCAAGCCGCAAGTCGGCATCGTCAGCATGTGGTACGAGGGAAACACCTGCAACATGCACTTGGACACGCTGGCCATGCGGGCGAAGCAAGGCGTGGCGGCCGCCGGCATGGTGGGCATGCGGTTTAACACCATCGGCGTGAGCGACGGCATTTCGATGGGCACGGAAGGCATGTGCTACTCGCTGCAATCGCGCGATTTAATTGCCGATTCCATCGAAACGGTAATGCACGCCCAATGGTACGACGCCAATATCAGCATTCCCGGCTGCGACAAAAACATGCCCGGCTGCTTGATGGCCATGGCGCGAGTGAACCGGCCGGCGCTGATGATTTACGGCGGCACCATTAAACCAGGACACATGCCGCAGGCTGGGGAAGGGCACGCCGCAGGGGAGGCGCTCGATATTGTTTCAGCATTCCAATGCTACGGCGAATATGTGGCCGGCCGAATCGATGAAGCCACGCGCAAAGCCATTGTGCAACAAGCTTGTCCGGGCGCCGGCGCCTGCGGCGGCATGTACACGGCCAACACCATGGCCTCGGCGATTGAAGCCCTGGGCATGTCGCTGCCGTACAGCGCTTCCACTCCGGCAGAAGACGCCGGCAAGCTGGACGAGTGCATTCGGGCCGGCGCCGCCATTCGCAATCTTTTGGAGCGCGACATCAAGCCCCGCGACATTATGACCCGCCGCGCTTTTGAAAATGCCATGGTCATCGTCATGGCCTTGGGGGGCTCGACCAATGCCGTGCTGCATCTCATTGCCATGGCTCGGGCGGCGGAAGTGGAATTGACCCTCGACGATTTTCAGCGCGCCAGCAGCCGCGTGCCGTATCTGGCCGATTTGAAGCCGAGCGGCCGCTTTGTGCAGGAAGATTTGCACAACGCCGGGGGCACGCCCGGCGTGATGAAGTATTTGCTGGACGAAGGCTTGCTCGATGGCGATTGCCTGACCGTGACGGGAAAAACGCTGGGCGAAAATCTGGCGGAGCTGCCGGAATTGAAGGCGGGTCAGCAGGTCGTGCAAACGCTGGAGAAGCCGATCAAGAAGACCGGCCACATTCAAATTTTGCGCGGCAATTTGGCGACCGAGGGCGCGGTGGCCAAAATCACCGGCAAGGAAGGGCAACGGTTCGAGGGGCCGGCCAAGGTGTTTGATTCGGAAGAAGATATGCTCGCGGCGCTGGAGGAAAAAGAGATTTCCAAAGGGGACGTGGTGGTGATTCGCTACGAAGGACCCAAAGGCGGGCCGGGAATGCCGGAAATGCTGACGCCGACTTCGGCCATCGTGGGAGCAGGCCTGGGCAAAGACGTGGCGCTGCTAACCGATGGGCGATTTTCCGGCGGCTCCCACGGCTTTATCGTCGGGCACATTACGCCGGAAGCACAAGAAGGGGGTACGATTGCGCTGGTGAAGGACGGAGACAAAATCATTATTGATGCCGCGGCAAATAAAATCGAAGTGCAACTTTCGCCCGACGAGCTCTCCCGCCGCCGCGCCGCCTGGAAAGCCCCGCCTTACAAAGCCACCCGGGGCACGCTGTACAAATATATTAAGAATGTGAAAAACGCCTCGCTCGGCTGCGTGACGGATGAGTAAACATTCGCGTACAAAGGCGGGATAAATGATGGCAATCGTGAATGCGCGCAATTGAAACAAGATCGTATATAATACAATCAGTTTTGAGCCCGATTCGCGAAGTTCAAAGGTGATTCATGAGCCTGGCAAACGACACCTCTGCGGTTTTTGAAGCTGCTTTGGCTCTTCCGCTAGAAAAGCGAGAAGAGTTAGCGAAGGAATTAATCATCAGCATCGATCGCGATGTGCCAAAGCATCCTGATTACGATCGGCTGTGGGCGGAGGAAATTCAACTCCGTGGGGAGGCGTTAGCAAGCGGCGAGGATCCCGGGATCGACAATGAAGAAGCAATGCGTCGCATTCAGGCGGCCGTGGAGCGAGGACGTAAATCGTGAAATTACGATGGTCGTCGGTCGCCTTGCAAGAAGTGGAGAAAACCATCGAGTATTACGATCAAGTGAGGCCAGGCCTTGGCGGCGAATTCGCCGCAGTTCTTCAAGATTCTCTTTCAAAAATCAAAGCCCGGCCGGACGGTTTCTCCTTTGTAGAGACGTTGCCGACGAGCCTTAGTTATCGGCGGTTGCGTTTGCCACAATTTCCATATTTAGTCGTATTTAGACCTTCGCTAAAATTGATTGAGATTGTTGCTGTTGTGCATACAAGCCGGCGGCCAAACTATTGGCTGCGGCGGGGCGAAGAATCGCGCTGAAAAATGACTGCCGATCTGCGTCGTCATCGGCGATTGCCAATGATGGTGATGTTCCCTAGGGCGCGGAATTTGCTCGTGGTACGGTGGTTCATTCCCATATTGGAGGGACGCAGCCATGTCGCAAAAACTTGAGCAGAATCGGGAAACGAAGCCGCACTTTCAGCCCGCACAGTCGGAGCCAGCTTATACCGAAGGGGGAAAGTTTGGACGCCAGGAAGGACAGCCCGGATCCAAAGGGCCGGTGGTCCAACCCACGCCCAAGCAGGCGATTCAGCATCCGCACAATAAACAGCAGGCCACAGGCGGCGGCCCGGAAGAACATCCGAAGTCGGCTAAGCCGTAATTTTGCCGGTCTGGCTGTCATTTGGGATGCCAGCACGGGCAAAAAAACCGGCATTGCTGTGAGTTGCGGGGGTCGCTATTCTTTTCGGCCTCGAATTCTCGAGGAGGGCGCTTTCGCGCATGTTGTCCGCAAAGCAGCGTCAACTACCGGCTCTTTCTAGGTTTAAGACGATCGAACTGGCGCTGGAAAACTGTTGTATTTCAAAATCGTGCTTCTAAAATAGAGATGGGTAGTCGTGGTTGCTCGCCGAGGGGAGCCACGAGCCAAGGAAGGTAAACCATGAAAGCCACGTTGGTTGGGGCGGTTGCAGGCGCGTTGGCAGTGGTGTTGGGTTGGTGGATGTTCGGCCGTGAAACGCCAGTGTTCGCCGAGCATCCGTCGGTTTATGACACCTCGACGCAGTTGATTGCCGTGCCGATTCAGGTCGATAACGTGCGGCAACAAATTGCGGTCATCGATCCCGTGAAACGGGCTATGTGTGTGTATCATATTGATTTGCCTACCGGCACCATCACGCTAAAGAGCGCCAGAAACATTTCGGGAGACTTACAAATCGACGATTTCAACGGGGTGAACCCGCTACCCCGTGATATTCGGGCCCAGTTAGATCATCGATAAACCGTCGTGGGGGGAAACGCAGCTATGGCACGCAAACTAATTGATCAAGAAGAAGCCGCCCGCATGTTGGGCATAACCGCGGAGCAAGTTTCCGTGCTGCGCGATCGGAAAAAGCTGTTTCCCTACCGCGACGGCGATCAATGGAAATTCAAGCAGGAAGATATTGAGCGCTACCGTGAAGAAATGAAAGAGGAGCAGGCGCCCACCGGCGATGAAGATGCTCCGGTGTGGGATAGCGGCGGCGGCGAAGATTTGGAAAACATCGATTTGCAAGTGAACGACGAAATCGATTCCATTTTGCTCAGCGAGGTGGAGTTGGGGAAATCGAGCACCGAAGGGGCCAGCACGATTATCGGCAAGCCGGGCGAAGCGAGCGAAGACATGGATTTATCGCCGGCCGCCGACGCCAAAGAAGACGCCGACGTTTTAATTCCGCTGGACGACGATGCCGATTTGCTAGCCTCCGGCGGCAGCATGGTGCGAAAAACGGAAAGCGGCCTGAAGCTGCCCGGCAGTTCCCCCGGCGATTCCAAGAACGTGCTGACGGGAAACTCGGCGCTATTGAAAAGCGGCTCCACGCAATCGCACGATGCCGGTTCCTCCGGTCTGGATTTGGTGGGCGACTCCGCCTTGGCGAAATTCGGCGATGTGAAATTGGTTCCCAGCGACGAGAAAAAAAGCAGCGGTAGCAGCGATAAGCTATTTGGCTCCGACGCCCTGCAACTTTCCGACGACGAATTGCAGCTGATGGAAGTGGGCCCGCCGGCGGATGCCGCGCCCAAGCCGGCCGAGGGCTCGAAAAAAGGGTCCGGCTCGTCCATCAAATTGGGCGATGAAGAGCTGGAAGTGGTGATGGGAAGCAGCAAGTCGGGGAGCGATTTAACGCAAAGCCCCAGCGACAGCGGCATTCAACTCATCAGCGCCTCGGACAGCGGTTTGTCGCTGGAAGAACCGCTGTCTTTAGGCAGCTCGGCCCGGCGATTGCTCGACATGCCGGAAGAGGAAACCGGCGTCACGCAGGAAATTGTCTCGGAAGAGCCCGCCGAGCTGAAAACCGACGAAGACTTTTTGCTGACGGCGATGGACGAAACCGGAAGCGAGGAATCGTCCGACAGCGGATCGCAAGTAATTGCCCTCGATACCGACGACGAAATGAGCTCCGGCTTGTTTGCCGTGAGCGGCGGCGAAGCCGGATTGTTGGAAGAAGAGCCGGTCATGGGCGGCGGCGGCGCGGTTGTCGCGGCATCGCCGCTGATGGGCAGCTCGTCGGCATTTGCCGCCTCGTCGGCTTTGATGGCCGGCGCCGTCCCAGCGGCGCCTGCCGAAGCGCCGTATTCGGGCTCCAACATTGCACTGTTGTCAATTTGCACGGTGCTGCTGATGTTCTGCGGCATGATGACGTTCGATTTAATGCGAAACATGTGGAGTTGGGATGGCCCCTATCCGGTGAACAGCTCGATCATGGATTCGATCGGCAAAACGGTGGGCTGGCTCGATAAATAAGCGGCAGCAATTCGCGGCTAATCACTAGCTGCAGTTCGAAAGGAGTCGAACGATGGGAATTCTTCAACCTTGTGCCCGATGCCTGGTGGCAATGGCGGGCCTGTGCGTGCTTTCTATGGGCTGTGCATTTGCCCCGCGCGGCGAGTTGACGGCCGCCCAAACGCAAAATCGAATGCTGGCCGAGCAAAGCCAGGCCCAGCAAGCGGAAATCGAAAATCTGCAAACGCACAACCACAAGCTGGAAGATAAGTTGATTCAATCCGAGGAGCAGCTGGCGGCGCTGGATCAGCAATCGCAGGCTGACCGCAAGCGCTTGGCGGCCTTGCAAACTGAAGTTTCCGATGGCAACGGCAATCGCCTGCCGCCGGGCTTGAGCACGCAGTTGGCGAATTTATCGCGCCGCTACCCCAGCTTGCAGTACGATACCGCCACGGGCGCCGCCAAGCTCGATTCCGACGTGCTGTTCGATCCTGGCGAAGCGGCGCTCAAAGATGACGCTCAGCAAATGCTGGGCGAATTTGCCCACATTCTGCGCTCGCCCGAAGCGCGCGATTTGAAGTTGATGGTCGTGGGGCACACCGACGCGCTAAAAATTGCCCGTCACGAAGTGCGCGAGAAATATGCTGACAATTTTCACCTGAGCGCGGCCCGAGCCTTGGCGGTGGCCGATTATTTGAAGCAGGCCGGCGTGCCGGCGCAGCGGATTGGCGTTTCGGGATTTGGCGATCACGAGCCAATTGCCTCCAACGCCACGGCGGAAGATCGCCGCCGCAATCGCCGTGTGGAAATTTTCGTGCTGCCGCCGGAAGCGCCCATTGTCGGTTGGACCGAAACCACAACATCGCTGTATTAAGCGGCCGAAAAATACTCATTTGCGCCGGCGGCAGGGCTGCGGCAACCTCTTTGGCCCCTTACTTTTGCGCCACCGCTGCTTTATAATCGCAGTATCAGAAATCGATTTTATTTGGCGGACATTGCTGCGACCCCGAAGCGCTCGTAAACCTGCCTGGCGCTTCATTCGCTCCGGCGGTCACTTGGTCGCCTACCCGCGAGATGCCCATGGATTGCGCCCCTGCTTGTTCACGCTGCCGTTGCCTCCTGTCGATTGCCGCATTGATGGCAGCGCTAATGTTGGGCGGATGCCAAAAGGGGTCGGAAATTGCACATTACCGCGTGCCCAAAGAGCTGGAAGCAAGCCTTCCCAGTGCCGAGGCGGAAGCGGGCGCCGCTGGCCCAGCCGATGCTGCTCAGGCCGACACCGCGCCGACCGATCGTATGTTGGCGGCCATTGTGCCGCATGCAGATTCCGCCTGGACCTTCAAACTTGCCGGACCCCTGGAAGCCGTCGATCAGCACGCGGCAGAATTTGAAAAGCTTGTGCAGTCGGTCACGTTTAGCGACCAGCCTGGTGGCCAGCCGCAGTGGAAACTTCCCGCAGGCTGGAAGCAGCAGGCGGGCAATTCCGAAATGCGCTTCGCTACGATCACCATGCCCGGCGAGAACCCGGCGCTGGAAGTAACGGTGGGCAAGGTCCCCTGGCCGGCGGCGGAAAACGACCAGCGGCTGCTCATGAACTTGAATCGCTGGCGCGGCCAAATGCAATTGAAGCCGGTGGATGCCGCCGCATTGGCCGAGAACAGCCGGAAGCTTAAACTCGCCGACGGTTCGGCAACGTTAATTGACCTGAAAGGAAAATTCAAAGCCGGCGGAATGACGCCCCCGCTTGCCGGCGCGGCCGCAGGCGCGCTGCCGCCGGGCCATCCCCCCATGACCGCTACGCTACCTTCCGGGCATCCGCCCATCGATAATTCCGCGGCGGAATCCTCGGCAGCGAAAGCCCCGTCGGCAAAATCCAGTGGGTCGAGCGAAAGTTCATCGAGCGCAGCCGAATTGCCGCTCACTTTCGCTGCGCCCAAGAACTGGCACACGGCGACGCTGCCCCCGTTTGCCGTGGCAGCTTTTGCATTGAGCAAGAATTCGCAGCGGCCGGAAGTCACGATTACGCCGTTAGCCACCCGACCGAACGGAATTCTCGACAACATTGGCCGCTGGCGGGGCCAGTTGGGTTTGCCCGAGGCCTCGAAGGACGAACTGACAGCCGTCGCCAAACCGTATAAAGTAAATGGAATGCCGGCCACGTGGGTGCGGTTATTGGGCCCGGAGGGAGCCAACCCACAACGAGAAATTATGGCGGCAGTGGTTTCCCGCGACGGCACCGATTGGATATTCGCGATGAAAGCGGAGGCGGCGGTGGCCGACAATGAACAGGCGAATTTTGAAAAATTCGTCGCCTCCGTGAAATTCACAGCCCCGGAACCGTGACGCGGAAAAGAAAGCTCTAATTGTCTCTAAAAAACTTGGGAAACTGAACCATGGCAACGGGCGCATTACATGGCGGCACATCGCAATGGAATGTCGCCAATCGCGCGCCGGCTGACTCGACGTTGGCAGCCGCCGTTCGGACGGCCCTCAAGCCGGTGGCTTCGCTCAAGTTGACCGTGGTGTTATTTCTGCTGGCGATTTTTTTAATCTTCGCCGGCACGCTGACCCAGGCCCGGCATGACGTGCTGTGGGTGCAAGACCATTACTTTTTCACTCCGCTGGCCTGGATCGAATTCAAAACATTTTTTCCGCCGGCGTGGTTTTCCGATTCGCCCTGGTTGTTGAATTTACCGGGAAGTTTTCCGTTTCCGGGCGGGTTCACGATTGGCGGCCTGATGGCTGTGAATTTGTTGGCGGCCCATGGATTGCGCTTCAAAGTGCAAACGCGCGGCCTGCGATTATGGAGTGGGCTGGGGGTCATTGCCTTGGGCTGCCTGGTGGTGTGGCTGGTGGTGGACGCCGGGCCCGGAAAAGATGGCTCGCAAGCTAGTGCGCCGACCGATTGGATTACGTTGTGGAAGGTCTTTTTGGGCGCGCTGGCCTGTGCTTGCGTGGGCGTTGCGGTGGCGGTATTTCAAATCGATTCCCGCCGCAAGCTGGAGCGCGGCGTGCTAAGCGGCGTGGGCGTGGCTCTGTTGATTCTGTTGGGGTTTTTGCTGTTCCATGTCGATGCGCAAGATTTGAATCCTTCGGCCATGCGCATTTTGTGGCAATTGTTGGAGGGAGAATTTGCCGCCGCCGTGCTGCTGGTCGGCTGCATTTTAGCGTTTCGCAAACGGGCGGGCATTGTGCTGTTGCACGCCGGCATTGGCCTGATCATGGTCAATCAACTGGTCGTGTATTGCCTGCACAAAGAGGAGCAGCTGCGCATGGCCGAAGGGCAAACGGTCAATTACGCCAGCGACATCCGCACGGTGGAGCTGGCTGTGATCGATAAAAAATCGAGCGCCACGGAAGACGACGTGACGGTGATTCCGGAAAAAATGTTGCGCGATAGTCTGGATGGCAAGAAACCTATTTCCGATCGGCAACTTCCGTTCGACGTGCAACAGCTAGATTACTTCGAAAATTCCGCGCTGCGCAAAGCCGGGCCGGAAGAAAAAACAGTGGCCGACGCGGGAATTGGCAAAATCGCTATGATCGAACGTTTACGGCCTGTGACGGGGGCTAGCGCGGGCGAAGGAGTCAATTTGCCCGCGGCGTACGTGCAGCTGACGGAAAAAGGCACCGGCAAATCGCTGGGCACGTATTTGGTGAGCACGGGCTATGTGGACAGACTGGGAAATTCCGTCGAACAAAAAGCGCAAGTCGCGGATAAAGAGTACGAAATTGCCCTGCGCTTTCAGCGCGAATACAAGCCCTACACCATGCACTTGCACGAAGTGCGCGGAGACATGTATTTGGGCACGAAAATTCCGCGAAATTACTCGTCCGATCTGCAGTTGGTCGATCCGACGCGCGGCGTCGATCGCCGGGCCGACGTGCGCATGAACGAACCGCTGCGGTACGGCGGCGAAACGTTTTACCAAGCCGGCTTTGACGATGGGCAGGAGTCGGGCACCGGCGTGAAAGCCACTACGCTGCAAGTGGTCAGCAACTTCGGCTGGATGATTCCGTACCTGGCGTGCATGATTGTCGCCACCGGCTTGCTCGCGCATTTTTGCCTGACGCTGGTGCGGTTCTTGCGCCGCCGGGAAGAAGGGCCAACGGCGGCACAACGGGCGGCAGTCAGCCAGGCGACGGCCCGGCCCGGCATTGTGCTGCCCAGCGTCGTGGCGGCATTGGCGATTGGATTGTTGGCGTATTTGGCCATCGTCCCCAGCGCAGGGCCGAAAGAGTTCGATTTCTACAACTTCGGCAAGCTGCCGGTCATGTCCGGCGGCCGCGTGCAGCCGCTGGATTCTCTGGCGCGAAATCTGTTGCGCGTGTTCTGCTTGCGCGAGGCCTATTTGGATCAATCGGGCGTGCAACTGAAGCCCGCGAAAGAGGGTCAGGAGGGGTTGGAAATCGCCTCCGTCATTCCGGGCAGTGCCGCCGATCTGGCCGGAATTAAACCTGGCGATCGCCTGCTGTCGCTCGATCGTGTGTCGAAAGGCGATTTCAATTTTAAAACCGCTTGGGAGCGGTTGGAAGACAACGGTAATGCCACCGTGAAGGCCATGGTGGCTCGCGGCGATCAGCCGGCGCGGGGGATTGTTATCAAGCGGGAATTTCAACCGGCCGTCAAATGGCTGTTGGAAGTGGCGGCGCGTCCGGACGTGGCGGATCGGCTGCACGTGTTCAAGGTGGAAAACCTGGATTTGCTCAACCTGCTTGGCTTGCGGCGGCGCGAGTACTACCGTTACTCGTGGGACGAAATTTACCAACCGAAGCTGTTGGAGAAAGAGTTCCAGGAGCTTCGCGACAGCAAATCGGACAATTATTCGGTGTTCCAAAAGAAACTGTCCGAGTTGCAAAGCCGGATGACCTTGTATTTGGTGTTGCGTGGCTCGTTCATGAACCATCCGCTGCCGCCATTTCCGACCGATGAAGAGTCCAAGGCCGATCCCGACGGAACCGATAAGATCAAAGCCGAAATCAAAGAGCGGCTCATCGACCTGGCTCAAACCTTGCAAGCGATGATGGATCCGCAGGCGGAATCTCATCCGCCGCTGGCCGTGCCTACGCCGCAATCACGAGAAATGCCCTCGGCCGACCAGCCCACCCAGGCGGCGCCCGCCAGTTGGGAGCCCTACACGCTCGCCTGGCTGCAAAATTATTTCGCGGAGCTGCGCCAGCAACCGCCGAATCCGGCCGCCACGTCGCTGGCTCATATTTTCGATGCGTACGCCCAGCAAGATGCCGGCGCATTCAACCGGGCAGTGGTGGATTATTCCATGTCGCTGTCCGAGAATCCGCCGCGGCAAATGGAGAAAGCCGTGCCCGCCTTCGAGGCCTGGTTCAACCATTGGAGTCCGTTCTTCGATTGCCAATGGCTGTACTTTGCGGCGTTTTGCTTGGTGGCGTTTTCCTGGCTGGGCAAAACCCGCACCCTGAATCGCACGGCGTTTTGGCTGATCGCGGTCACCTTCCTGGTGCACACGTTTGCGCTGGTGGCGCGGATGTACATTTCGGGCCGCCCGCCAGTGATTAACTTGTACTCCACGGCCATTTTCATCGGCTGGGCTGCCGTGCTGGCCGGATTGATTTTGGAATCGGTATACCATCTGAGCTTTGGAAATGCCGTAGCTTCGATCGCCGGATTTGTCACACTGCTGTTGGCCGATCGACTTACGCTGCTGTTGGAACCCTCCAGCGGCGGCGACACCATCAGCGTGATGCAAGCGGTGCTCGATACGCAATTCTGGTTGGCGACGCACGTGACGATGGTCAATTTAGGTTATTCCGCCACCTACGTCGCCGGACTGCTGGGCCTAATTTATGTAGTTCGCGGCTTGTTTACGACCTCGCTCACCGCTAGCGACGGGAAAGATTTGGCCCGCATGATTTATGGCACCGTTTGTTTTGCGATTTTCTTTAGCTTCGTCGGCACGGTGCTGGGCGGATTGTGGGCCGACGATTCCTGGGGCCGGTTCTGGGGTTGGGACCCCAAGGAAAACGGCGCGCTTATCATCGTGCTGTGGAATGCCTTGGTGCTGCACGCTCGGTGGGATGGCTTGGTAAAGGACCGTGGGCTGGCCCTGTTGGCCATTGGCGGCAACATCGTCGTCAGTTGGTCGTACTTCGGCGTGAATCAATTGGGCGTTGGTTTACACTCGTACGGATTTACCGAAGGCGTGCTGCTGGCCTTGGCCCTGGTTTGCGTCAGCCAACTGGCAATGATTGCTCTCGGGCTTACGCCGCTGCGGTTTTGGCGAAGCAATCACCAGCCGCCGGCAGCGCCAGCCTAGCGAGAAAAACCAAATCTCAATGACCAATGATGATGAATGACCAATGACCAAGCACCAATGACCAATTTCCAGATTGCTTGTTGGTCATTGGGATTTGGTCATTGGTCATTTCTCAGTGCAGGTCTTTCACGCCGCGCAACCGGGCCTGGGGCGCGGCATTGGGATCGCCGGGAATGACGTCGGGAACTGGCAACCAGGGGAGCAGCCAATCGGTTTGGCGCGTGGCGGGCACTTGTAAGCGGCTGTCTGGCACCAGCATTTTCACTAGGGCCACCACGGGAATTGCTCCCCGATTCGTTTCGGTCAAAAGGGCTTGCTCGCCGCTGCGCAATAATACGCCGGGCTGTTTTTCACACTTGCCGTGCAGCATGAGGCCAAGAGCGGTAAGGTTGAATTCGGTGGAAAGCTCTTCATATGCAATGACATTTCCCGCCGTGGCGCTATTGGCGTTTTCCAAACCCCGCCGCTGCAAGCCCAGGCAATTTGCGGCCGCGCTAAGTAGCGAAGGGCTAATGCTGCCCGGTCCGGCGTGCAGGCTGCCGGCAGCTTCTTCCAACCGGCCGGCATGCAATACTGCGTGGCCAATGGTGAGATCAGCGGTGCCGCCCAGTTGATGTGGAAACTGTTCGCTGACCAGCGAGTGCAAATCGATATTTTCCAAGTGGCCGGTCAGTTCCGCCTGCCAGCCATCGGGCGTTTCCAGGACATCGACGGTGCCGCGGAAGGTGGCGCGCGGTCCGCAACGATTCTCGCGTTGCAGCAGCGCGGCCAGCATGGGGGCGGGAAGCAGTGTATTCTGGGCGCACAGGGTTACATGAGTCGCCATTGAGCCCGATTTGCCGGTTCGTTCCCATTGCAGCACTGGAGATACCGCGTTGGCAAAATCGCCCGATGCCTGCTGCCAGACTTGGATGCAATTGCCACTGGCGCTCGTGGCGAACTGAATGCTGCAGTGCGGGAAAGTTTGGGCGCCTTCCGGCCAGCGCAAGGTGAGTTCCCCGGCTGAAAGCCGCAGCGTAAAAGGGGGTGCATCGGTTTCGCGGTGCAACCAGCGGTCGATCAACGTGCCCCAATGCGCGACTGCCGCGACATTCATTTCCGGTTGGGAAGCGATGATGGTTTTTCCCAGGCTGGTGGTTTGAATTTCCACCTGGCGCATGCTCGCCACCGTTTCTCCCGATTCCGGGTCGGTCAGTTGCAGGTCGGTAATTCGCGTGCAGCCAGGCCGAGGAAAAGAAACTTGGGCCAGTTGTACTTTCAGCCCTAGTGCCGCTTGCAATTCGGCGCGAACCGCCGAGACCGCCGCTGGGCTGTTCATGTAAATGCACCAGCCAACTACCATCGAGGCGGGGAGCGCGCCGAAGAGCAAAAACAGCGCGCGGCAAATCCAGCGACGAGTGTGATCGTGCAAGCGAAGCATCCATGCCTCCGGTGTACAGCAGGCGGTGTGCAGTATGCAGTATGCGGCAAACCTACCCCCTACTGCATCCTGCCTACCGCTTACCGTTCTCGCGCCAGTTTCAAAAACAAATCGTAACGAGCCTTCATTTCCATGACGCTGTCGCCGCCGAATTTATCGACCAGGGCGGCTGCCACTTCGAATGCAACCACGTTTTCGACGATGACGCTGGCCGCTGCCACCGCGCACACGTCGCTGCGCTCGTAAGCCGCGGCTTCCGGCTGGTGTGTTTTCAAATTGACAGATTCCAGCGGTTTACGCAGCGTGCTAATGGGTTTTTTCGCCGCCCGCACAATCAGCGGCTGACCGTTGGTCATGCCGGCTTCCAAGCCGCCGGCATTATTGGTGGGCCGCACAAAGCCCAGGCTGGGTGTGCTTCGTTTGGATTCGTCGAATTGAATGGGATCGTGCACCAGCGAGCCGCGCCGCCGGGCAGCTTCAAACCCTAAGCCAATTTCCACGCCCTTGATGGCTTGGATCGACATCACGGCCTGAGCCAGCCGGCCGTCGAGCTTGCGATCCCACTGCGTGTGGCTGCCTAAGCCAAAGGGCAGGCCTTCCACGCGGGCTTCGAGAATGCCGCCCAGCGTATCACCATCTTTGCCGGCGGCATCAATCATCTGCTTGAATTGGACGTCTTGTTGTGGGTTCAGCGAGTAGATTTCGCTTTGATCGCGCAGTTTTTTGTGTTGTTCGATGTCTCCGGGCAGGGGCTCGATTTTCGCTCCTCCCAGTTCCACCACGTAGCCTAAGACGTCGATGCCGAATTGGCTGAGGAGTTGTTTGGCCAGTGCGCCGGCAGCCACGCGCACCGTGGTTTCGCGGGCGCTGGCGCGCTCCAACACGCTGCGGATGGAACCCAGGTATTTGATGGCCCCCGTCAGATCGGCATGGCCGGGGCGGGGGCGATCTAAATCTTCCAACCGTTCAAGCTTGTAATCCTTGTTGACAACTTGCAGCGCGATGGGGCTTCCGAGCGAAACATTTTGCCAAATGCCGGTGAGTATTTCGACGGTGTCGGTTTCAATGCGTTGCCGCCCGCCGCGGCCGTAACCTCCCTGGCGACGGCGAAGCTCGACATCGATGGGCGCGGTATCGATGGTTAGCCCCGCCGGAAAACCGTCGATCAAAGCCACGATGGCCTTGCCATGCGATTCGCCAGCGGTGAGGTAACGCAACATGATGCTGTAAAAGGGATTGAGAGCGGAGCGAGGTTGCCCAATGCGCGCGGCAATAGCGCCGATGCTCTCAATTGTACTTGGATGCAGAATTCGAAGGTAGGCAAGTTTCCGAGAGTTTCGCTTACGCCCAAGCGAATTTCTGGCCGGTTAGTTGCTCGTACGCTTGAATGTATTTTTCGCGGGTGCGGGCCACAACATCTTCTGGCAGTGCCGGCGGCGGGCTATTTTTGTCCCACGCAGTGGTTTCCAGCCAATCGCGAACAAACTGCTTGTCGAACGAAGCCTGCCCTTGGCCAGGACGGTATTGATCGGCGGGCCAAAAGCGGGAACTATCGGGCGTGAGCACTTCGTCGATGAGAATTAACTGGCCATCGACACGGCCCCATTCGAATTTGGTGTCGGCGATGATGATGCCACGCTGGCGCGCCAATTCTGCGCCGCGGTGGTAAATGGCCGAGCTGCGGCGGCGAAGTTCGTCGGCGGTTTGCTGCCCAATGAGTTCGACCATTTTCTCAAACGAAATATTGATGTCGTGGCCGGTTTGCTCCTTGGTGGCGGGCGTGAAGATGGGTTCGGGCAATGGATCGCTTTCTTTCAGGCCGCTCGGCAAGCGAATGCCGCAGACGGAGCTGTTTTTTTGATATTCTTTCCAGCCCGAGCCGGAAAGATATCCGCGGACAACGCACTCGATGGGCACCACATCGGTTTTGCGAACGAGCATGCTGCGGCCGGCCAGCGGTTCCGGGTCAATCCCCGGGGGCAATCCAAAATCGGCAACATTCATCGACAGCAGGTGATGCGTTTCGTTCAGTTGACCAAACCAGAAAGCGCTGATTTGCGTGAGGACGCGCCCCTTGTCGGGAATGCCGGTGGGGAGGACCCAATCGAACGCGCTGATGCGATCGGTACTGACCAGCAGCAGGCGATTCCCCAAATCGTAGCAGTCGCGCACTTTTCCACGGCGGACCAGCCATTGAGGAATGTTCGTTTCCAACAGCGGTGCAGAAATAGTAGTCGGCATGGGTTTTTACGAGTTAAGATTTTATCAAAATAAATGGGCGAGAAATGCAAGGCTATTCGACGATCCAACTGCACCGCGCCGAATATACCAAGCTCAGCGGCAGACTGGTAGGACTGGGGCGCCAATCGCAATCGGTGGTTGATGTCGCGGCATTGCGGATGTTACATTGGAGAATCTTTCCCAGCTGACATTGGCGGAATCTAATCCTCACCGTGGATCAACTTGGGAAAATCCTGCTCGATATTCAATCGCTCTGATCTTTCTTACTTGCGACACATGCCATGGGCCAGCTACGCTTCCTGGTGCCGCAGCCCAATCGTGTGTCGCAGCAAGCTACTCAAACGGCCCATATTTGCGGGCGAGATCGCTTGCCGTTTGTCAGCCGAGTTACCGCCACGGACCATGGCGAGCTGGTTGTGGAGCGCGACGAAGACGAATCAGGCACGTTTAACATTCTATGGTCGATTGCGGGCCGAGGCATCTTACTGCTGTCGACGGCCACGCTGGTCGAACGGGCCAAGCCGTATTTGTTGCCACTGGAATTGGCGCGGGGGACATTGAACCGATTGCGCAATTTGTTGGCCGAATGCCGTTCGTCGGGCGTGGAAGAGCCCGAGGCGGTAGGGAGCTTGCTCACCGATTCGCTGAATTTGTTTACGGAGGCGGTTGCGAAACAAAATTCTCCCGCGAGTGCCGCCGAGTTGGCCGAAAAATCGATTGTTACGGCGCTGGCGGGAATTGAAGGCATGACCTCGAGCATGGCCGAGCAAATTCGCAAAGCTCGCCAGCAGCAAGCGCAGCGCATTTTGCCGTTATTTGCCGGTCGCTTGGGGGACGCGGTTCCCGATGCGGAAGTGGGCACAGCGTTTCTGGCGGCGTTTAATACGGCTGCGGTGCCGTTGTCTTGGGGGCGTGTGGAAGCGGACGAGGGACGCCAAGATTGGACCACGGCCGATGCCCAGGTGCGCTGGGCCCATGCTCACAACTTGCGCGTGTGCGGCGGCCCACTATTGGAATTGCGGCGCCGATCGTTGCCCGATTGGCTGTATTTGTGGGAAGGCGATTTTGACAATTTGTTGATGGTCGCCGGCGATTATATCCGCGCCGTGGTGACGCGCTACCGGGGCAAAGTTCATTTTTGGAATGCGGCGGGACGATTGATCACCGGCGAAGCGCTGGGCCTGGACGAAGAGCAAAAACTGCGGCTGGCCTTGCGGGCCGTCGAAGTCATTCGCTCGTTAGATACGCAAACGCCGATCATTGTTTCGCTCGATCAACCCTGGGGCGATTCAATGGCGCGGCGCGAAACCGAAATCAGCCCGCTGCAATTTGCCGATGCCTTTGCGCGCTCGGACCTGGGCGTGTCGGGAATCGGCTTGGAAGTCAACTTAGGCGCCACGCCGCAGGCCACGTTGCCGCGCGATCTATTGGAGTTCAGTGTCCAGCTTGACATTTGGAGCTCGTTGGGGTTGCCGCTATTGGTATCGATTGCGGCGCCCAGCGGCGGTAGCCCGTTTACGTTGCGCTGGCAACAAGAGTGGCTGGAAAAGTATTTGCCGGTATTGCTGGCGCGTTCTAGCGTGCAAGCGGTGATTTGGAACCAGCTACTCGATGCGGAAGCGGAAGATTTTCCACACACCGGCTTGGTAACCGAGCGACATCAAGTGAAACCCGCGTTTGCTACGCTGGCAGCGCTGCGGCATCAATTCTCCGCGTAATTGTTTTGATGCCTGCGGCCCGTGTTGCCTGCCGGCAGTTTTAGCACCCCCGCGCTGCTAGCAATCATTTAGGAGCCAAACTCGCGGAGCAATTCTGGCTGGACATTGAACGGCAATTTCGATACCTTTTCCCCCCTCATCTGATTCGGTTTCCCGAACACTTTGCGCAAGTTCTTGCACTGGCTCCGGAGTTAACGGATGGCTACGGGTACTTTACCCCATGCTGGCATCAGCTCATCGTCGTCGCGCTGGGCGGAATTAATTCTGCCCGTGAGCATTATTGCCAGCGTGTTGGTCATTATCGTGCCGATTCCTCCGGCGCTGATGGACATTTTGCTAGCAACGAACATCACGCTCTCGGTCATCATTGTGCTGACGACCATTTACGTGCGTACGCCGCTGGAATTTAGCGTGTTTCCCAGCTTACTGTTGGCCACAACGCTGGCCCGGTTGGTGTTGAACGTGGCGACGACGCGGCTCATTCTTACGAAAGCGCCGCTGGATGGCCCGTTGGCGGCCGGTCACGTGGTGCGAGCATTTGGCGAGTTCGTAGCGGGCAATCAGTTGGTGGTGGGGATCATCATTTTCGTGATCATCATCATCATCCAATTTGTGGTGATTACGAAGGGGGCCACGCGCATCAGCGAAGTGGCGGCGCGCTTTGCATTGGACGGCATGCCGGGGCGGCAAATGGCCATCGATGCCGATTTGAACGCCGGCAGCATCGACGAAACGGAAGCGCAACGCCGTCGCAAAGAAATAACGCAGCAAGCAGATTTTTTCGGCGCTATGGATGGCGCCAGTAAATTTGTCCGCGGCGATGCCATTGCGGCAATTTTAATCACCCTGATTAACATCATGGGCGGGTTAGTGATCGGCATGGTGCAAGGGGGCATGGATTTTAGCCAGGCGGCCGATATTTTCACCAAACTCACGATCGGCGATGGCTTGGTAAGCCAGGTGCCGGCGTTTTTGATTTCGTTGGCGGCGGGTTTATTAGTTACGCGTTCCAGCAGCGATACGAATTTGCCCAGCGAATTCTTGCGGCAATTGTTTTCCCGCCCGCAAGCGCTCGCCGTCGCCGGAGGATTTTTGGGAATACTGATTTTCACCAATTTGCCGACGATTCCGCTGGCATTGATCGGCGGCAGTTGCATCGGCATGGCCGTGATGTTGTCACGCCAAAAACAACAGGCCGCCGCCACCGAAGCCATCAAAGTGAAGAACGAGGCGAAGAAGAAGCCGGACGAGCGGATCGAAGATTATCTCACCACCGATCCCATGGAAATCGAAATTGGCGTCGGGCTGATTCGCCTGGCCGATCCCAAACGCGGCGGCGATTTGCTAGACCGCATTCAGCGCGTCCGCCAAAGCGTGGCCGCCGATATGGGCATTATCATGCCTAAAGTTCGCATTCGCGATAACATGCGGCTGGGACAAACGCAGTATCGCATCAAAATTAGCGATGTTTCGGTGGCCGAAGGGACGTTGGAGCCCGCGATGCTGTTGGCCATTGATTCTCCTGCCACCACCGGGAAAGTGCGGGGAATTGAAACACGGGAGCCGGCTTTCAACACGTCCGCAACGTGGATTGAACCGGGAGTGCGCGATCAGGCCGAATTGTACGGATACACCGTTGTGGAACCGGCCGGCGTGCTGGCCACGCACTTGACCGAAATTGTGCGCAAGCATGCGGACGAAATTCTCAACCGCGATGCCACCAAGCATTTGATTGACGAGTTGAAACGGACCTCGCCCGCCACAGTGGAAGAGTTGATTCCCAGCCACATGAAGTTGGCCGAAGTCCAGCGGATTTTGCAAATGCTGTTGCGCGAGCAAGTGCCCATCCGCCAGCTCAGCTTAATTTTGGAAACCTTGGGTGATTACGCGCCGCGCACCAAAGATCCCGTGCTGCTCACCGAATACGTGCGACATCGGCTGGCCCGAGTCATTTGCACTCGGTACCGCGATGCGGACGAAAAATTGCACGTTGTGACGGTCGATCCGGCCTTGGAAGATCGCATCAAGGCAGGCTTGGAACAAAGCGAGCGCGGCCTGTTTGTGCGAATGTCGCCGCAGGCCGTGGAAATCACGTGCAAATTATTGGGCGATGCGGTGGAGAAGCTGGCCCGGGAAAATCATCCGCCGGTCGTGTTGGTCAGTCCGCAAATTCGGGCTGGGTTGAAGCAGTTGACGACGGCTCATCTGCCGCGGCTGGTGGTACTCAGCTACAACGAAATTACGCGGGATACGCAGATTGAATCGGTGGGGCTGGTGATTGATTCGAAGTAAGAAGGAAAAGCAGAAGGCAGAAGGCAGAAGGCAGA
>DASRSD010000119.1 GCA_035656635.1 Pirellulales bacterium | reverse complement strand
ATCTGGTTCCCGAATCCGAATCTCTCACATTTGTTCGGCAAGGACTTTTCGCTGAACCATGTGTTGCGCCCATAGATTGTGGCTCCAAAAAACTTTGCCGTTAAAGTTTAGTCGCTTTCTCCAGCTTGCCCAGTTGCATTTAACGCCTGGTCAACTACGATAGGCAATTTGCAGGGAAATCACTCGTTTTCGGCCAGTTTTGAAGTCCTGCGATTCCCCCATTCCCATGCCCGGCAAGCTAGACTTTTAAAAGTCCCAAGTCTTTCCCCACCACTGCTCCGCAACACACCTCCACCCGACGCTGCTGCTTCCTCAGATCCCACGCCGTGATGAAACCTGTTTCGCGCTTTTCGCGCCTCACTTCAATTACCGTTCTGGCGCTGCTCGCTTCCGTGGCGGTGGGCTGGCAGGCTGCGCCGCATCCGACCGATCTACAACACAGTCTGTTGTATGCAGATTTGTGGATGCAGACCTCCGCGGAATACGTGGCCTGTTGTTTGCAAACCTATCAAATGGCCACGAACCAAGTGCAGCGCGATATGGAGCAATTCCGCGCCGCCCAAAGCAATTTGCCTCCCGAAGAGCGCGGAATGCCGCCGGCCGTGGTGATGGATTTGGACGAGACCGTCCTCGACAACGGAACGTTTGCCACGTACCTGTACGATAGCGCCCAAAATTATTCTGACGACGCGTGGATCAAATTCCAAACCGAGCATTGGGCCTCCGTACGGCTGGTTCCCGGCGCCAAAGATTTTATCTCGCGTGCAGAATCCCTGGGCCTCACCATCATCTACATCACCAACCGCGAGGAACCCCTGCGGGAGGTAACCATCAAAACGCTGGCCCAGTGGGGCATAAACACGCAAGGCCTGGACGACGTTTCCGGCCTGCGCTTGCTGATGCAAAAGCATGGCGAAAGCATTAAAAAGCCACGCCGCGATTTAGTCCGGGCAAAGTATCACGTGCTGGCTTACTTCGGCGATCAGTTGGGTGATTTCAGCGACGAATTTGCTCCCAACCACGACAACACGGCGGAGGCCCGGCGCGAGGCCGCTTACGAATATCTCCGCTTGTGGGGCACCCGCTGGTTCGTGCTGCCCAATCCCTCTTATGGCCAGTATCAGCAAGTGCTGCGAGGCCAAGCCGATCAGTATCTTCGCCGGGCCGAAAAATAGCCGGCCATCTTTTCCGGACTGCTTCGTTCCGGCCCCCGTGGCGTGGTTCCCGCCGTGTGTGATAGGCTGATTGCGCAGCAACCTGGCGGCGATTTAGCTCGGGCTGCAATCTCGCACGCAAACCAACCCGGCAGTACCGTTCCCATGAGTACACCTTTATTCGATCTTCACGGCCGCGTGGCACTCGTAACCGGCGGCAGCAAAGGAATTGGCAAAGCCATTGCCCGCGGGCTGGCCGAGGCGGGGGCCGACGTCGTCATTTCCAGCCGCCACGAAGATGAGTTGCACGCCGCGGCAGCTGATATTCGCCATGGTCTGGAAAGCGGCGTGGCCACCCTCGTTGCCGACATGACCCGCCGCGACGAGGTGCGTCACCTGGCTGAGGCAGCCACGCATGCTTTCGGCAAGATAGACATTCTCGTCAATAATGCCGGCAGCAACCAGCCGCAGCCGATTGAATCGATTCAAGACGCCGATTGGGACCGCATTTTGGAATTGAATTTGAATTCGTGCATGGCCTTAACGCGCTATGTGGTGCCGCAAATGAAGGAGCGCCGCTGGGGCCGCATTATTTTTCTTTCCTCGGTGATGGGCTTAGCTTCTCTCGCATGCCGCGGAGTTTACTCGGCCACCAAAAGCGGCATCATTGGGCTCTGCCGGGCGATTGCCCTGGAGCTGGGGCAATTTGGCATCACGGCCAATTGCATTGCGCCCGGGCCTATTCTTACCGACCTGCCCAAAAGCGTGCTTTCCGAAGAGCAACGTACCGCCGTGGCGGCCCGCACATCGATTGGGCGCTGGGGCGATCCGCGCGAACTTGCCGGCCCGGCCCTGCTCTTGGCCAGCAATGCCGGCAGTTACATCACCGGCTCGGTGCTGGTGGTGGATGGCGGCATTTTGGCCCGCACGTTCTGAAACGCTCTCAGATTTTCCAAGCGCCTTCCACATAGCCGGAAGACCACGCCCGTCCGGATCGGTCGCCGCAGCGACAGGCGAGGGCTTAAAAGCTGATCTTCTGCCGCCGTGGGGCAAACTCTACAATTCGCGGCCTATGTGGCGCCGCAACGCAACCATCGCTTGGGTCATTTTAATTTGCGTAAGCGTCGGGCTTGCGCTGCGCGGCGAATCATCGCTGCCGTTGCCTCCGCCGCCACCCACGGCTGCGCCGGCCGCTCAGCAAAACACGCCGAATCAAGTTCTGGCCGACCTGGCCAAAGTGGCCATCCTCAAAAGCATTCATCCGGAATACGAAAAGCAAGAAAACTGGGGCCATCAAAAAGAAGTCTTCGACGGCTACCAGTGGCAGCAGCGCGCCGACGGTTGGCATTTGGAAAAGCAAACCAAAAAAGTCAACGACGGCCAGTGGCGGATGTATCGCGTACGGCTCAACGATCCAGAGCACAATCTGCAACTCAGCTTCACTCCGCCGCAAACCACCAGCACCGGTGGAACCGCTTTTCAAGCTACATTGTCCGCCCGACTGTGGGCCGAGGCCATCCAGGAAGAATGGCTGCGCGGCATCAAGGGCTTAAACTTCCATGTGGAAGGTTACGCCACGATTGAAGCGCGCCTCGATATCGTGATCGACATCCACCCGGTCGCCGGCGCCAGCTTCGGCACCATCGAAGTCCTGCCGCAAGTCACCGGCGTGAACCTGAAGCTAACCGACCTGACGCTCACCAAAATCGACATGCTGCACGGCGACGCGGCCAAAGAGCTGGGCCACGCCTTCAAAAATATCGTGGCCGACGAAGTCCACAAGCGCGAGCCGGAAATCACCGCCAAAATAAACGCCGAAATTCAAAAGCACCGCGACAAGCTGCAATTCTCCCCCGCCCAAATCGCGCAAATTGGCTGGGGAAAAATTCAAACGCTGCTGGGCGGCCTGACCGGTTCAAGTCCCGACGCCAAAGCCACCGCCAAGAAGTAGGTGGATTCTTCTACCGCGCCGGTGGAAACGGCCAGCCCGAAGGCGTATCATAGGCGGCGACATTCGCTTTTCCACGCGCCCGGCTTTCGCTCAGGAGATTTCCATGGCAACCGCAATGTTCCCCAGTTGGATGTTCATATTGATGCTGTTTTCCGGCGCGCCGGCCAGCATGCCGCTTTCTTTGCCGCCCCTGCCGGAAGACGCCGTGCTTGCGAAAGTTGCTCCCGAGCAATGCCTGTGGTACGTCAGCCTGGCGGGCGTCGACAAAGTAAACCCTGCCAGCAAAAACAAGGTGGAACAACTGCTGGCCGAAGACGACGTGCAGCACTTTATGCACGAGCTGGCCGCCAACGTTAAAACGTCGTTCGCCACGGGCGCTCCCCATAATCCCTTGGGACAAGCGCTGGGTGAAGAAGGACCGAAACTGCTGGAAACGTTTCTCACGCGGCCGCTGGCGGCTTACGTGGCAAATGTGGATATTGGTCCCAAGGGGCCCACGATTCGCGCCGGCCTCGCCCTGAATTTAGGCGACAATGCGGCGGCAACCAAGGCATCGCTGGAAAAAATTGAGCAAATCATTCCGCATCACACCAACAACGTTGAACCAACCGGCCCGGCCGACGCCACCGCCTGGCACACGTTGCCCACGCCCCCCGATGCACCGCCGGTTCAATGGGGTATCAAAGACAAATACCTGGTCATTGGCATTGGCCCTGGCGAAGCCGATGCCCTGTGGGCCCGCACCAGCAAATCGCCCCCGGCCTGGCTCAGCGAAATTCGCAGCCAATTGAAGGTGGAGCGACCCGCCATCGTCAACTATATCAACCTGAAGGCGATTCTCGGACTGGCGCAAATGGGCATTGCCGCCAACCCAGGCGGCATCAATGTCAACCAACTGCTGGACACGCTCGGCGTTCATAACGTGAAATACCTGGCCAGCGTCAGCGGGTTGGAAGGAAGCAGTTCTTCCAGCCGCACTTTGTTGGCACTCGATGGCGCACCGGCCGGCCTGTTGGCGTTGCTGGGCGGCCAACCACTGGAGGCCAGTTCGCTGGACCCCATTCCTGCCGACGCCAGTTTTGCCATTGCCACCCGCACCGATCCGGCGAAACTAATCGATGCAATTTTGAACGTGGCCTCCGTGATGGAGCCGGAAGCGCGCCAGGAATTCGAGCGCAGCCTGGGGCAAATCTCGCAAATGACAGGCGTCAACATCAAGGACGATCTCATCGCCTCGCTGGGCGATTCCTGGTGCATGTACAATTCGCCCGATGATGGCGGCTTCGTCTTCACAGGGCTAACCATCACGGCCACCATCCGCGACAAAGCGAAGCTGCAGCGTGCCAGCGACCAATTGCTCGCTTTCGCCCGAGTCATGGATGTGCGCACCCAACAAATGCGCACCAGCAACGGGCAAATGCCGGCCGGGCCAACGCTGGCCGAAACCGATTGTCGCGGCCAGAAAATCGCCTTCTTCAATCAAGCCGAGGGTGCCAAATTTCCTTTTGCTCCCGCCTGGTGCATTACCGATCAGCAGTTGGTGTTCGCGCTCTTTCCGCAAACCATCAAGGCTTATTTAGAACTGCAATCCGCTGACGCTAAATCGGGCGCTTCGCCCAATAGTGCCGCACAAAACAAAAAGCTTTCCGCCAATCCCGAAGTTGCGGCGGTCTTTTCCGGCAGCTCCAAACCAACCGTGCTCAGCTATCAAGATACGCCCAATCAGTTCAAGCTCTTCTACCCAGTGTTGCAAATCGTCACCCAAGTGGCTTGCTCGCAACTGCAACAGCAGGGATTGAATTTGAACGTCGGCATGCTGCCCAATGCGCGGGCCATTGTGCCGCATCTTACGCCGACCGTGGCCACGGTAGAAACCACCAAAGACGGCATCCGTTTAGATTCGCACGGCACGTTGACCGGCGGAATCGGCACATTGCCTTTGATTACCATTCCCCTGTTGTTGCCCGCCACGTTTGAGGCGCGGCAAGCAGCCCGGGGCGCCGGTTCGTCTAACAACATGAAGCAAATTGCGCTGGCCAGCCTCATCTTTGTGGATGCAAAGAAATCGTTTCCGCCGGCCTTTTCCGCCGACAAGAACGGCAACCCGCTTTTAAGTTGGCGCGTGCTCATCCTTCCCTTCCTGGAAGAAAACGCTCTATTTCAACAATTCAAACTCGACGAGCCGTGGGATAGCCCCAACAACAAACCGCTGATCGCAAAAATGCCCGCCGTGTTAAAAGCCCCGGGCAGCAAAGCGGCCGACGATTTCAAAACGGTCTATCTCACCGTGCGGGGAGACGATGCCGCCTTCCCGGGCGACAAAGGAATTAAACTCAAGCAAATCACCGACGGCACTTCCAAAACGATTATGTTTGTCGAAGCGGCTGACGATAAAGCCGTCATTTGGACCAAGCCCGACGATTTTGAGCCCGATGAAAATAACCCTTTGGCCGGGCTAATTGGACTGCGCGATGGCGGATTTTTGGCGGCCTTCTGCGACGGCTCGGTCCACAAAATTCCGCAAAGCGTCGATAACGCCACCCTCAAAGCGCTCTTCACCCGCGCCGGCGGCGAAGTGGTGAATGTACCGTAAATCAAGCTGTCGCCTGATTTAATTTTGTGTGGCCGGGGTCGAGGCCGCCGAGCCCCCGGAATGAGCCACTGGGGGCTCACTCCGTTCGACCCCAGCCACCCACCGGGCGAAATGTCACGCTATCGAATCCAAAATCTTCCGCGCTTTGGCAAACACCCGGTCGAACATCGCTTCGGTCAATTTGCCAGTAAACGTGTTTTGCTGGCTGGGATGATAACTGGCCAACAGCCACCGCCGCTCATTGAACTTCACCACGGCGCCGTGGTCAAACTTCGGCAGCGGCCCGGAATACCAGCCGCGCCGCTTGGCCTGTGCCACGGTGGCGCGAAAGCCAATTTGCCCCAAGGCCAACATCACATGCGGATTGAGTAAATCGACGGTTTGATTCAACCACGCTTGGCAATTCGCAATTTCGCGTGGCGTGGGCTTGTTATCTGGTGGCGCGCAGTGCGCCACGGCCGTAATGGCGCAATCCAGAAGCTGCAATTCATCGTCCCGCGAAACGCTCTGCGGTTGAGTGGCAAAGCCGGCTTTGAACAGCGCCCGATATAGCCAGTCGCCACTCCGATCGCCGGTAAACATCCGCCCGGTCCGGTTCCCGCCATGCGCCGCAGGCGCCAGGCCAACAATCAACAGCCGGGCCTTGTTGTCGCCAAAATTCGGCAGCGGCCGGCCCCAATAATCCCACTGCGCAAAGGCCCGCCGCTTTTCCTGGGCGATGCGGCGACAATAATTTCGCAGCCTTGGGCAGCGCTCGCAATTGACAATTTGCCGATTCAGTTTGGTCCAGTTCCCTGCTTTGCCGGACGTTGTGCTCACTTAAACCATCCTGCGCGTCTGGGCGGTGCGATTCCGATTAGACATCCATCAGCCACCGGCTTATGATAGCCGCTATTGATAAGTGGAAATTAAATTTATGGCGTCGGGTGGCCGGAGTCGAGGCCGCGGAGCCCCCGGAATTTTGTGGCGAATGACCAATGACCAAGTCCCAATGGCCAATAAGTAATCTGAGGATTGGTCATTGGTGCTTGGTCATTGGGATTTCTATACTCAACAGCAGTGAAAAAATGGTTTCTTCGAGTCGTTGGCAAGCGCTTGTACTGGGCATCGTGGTGCTTACCGTAATGCAAGTTGGGCAATCGTCAACCGTGGCTGCGGAGCAAAACATTTTGCTGTGGCCTGCGGGCGCGCCCGACGCCAAAGGGGACAAACCCGACGACAAGCCGAACCTGACGGTTTTCGTTCCGCCCGACGACAAAGCCAACGGCACGGCAATTATTGTTTGCCCAGGCGGCGGGTATGCTCATTTATCGCTGGATAAAGAAGGGAAAGCGGTTGCCCAGTGGCTGAATACTTTGGACATCGTCGCCTTGGTGCTCGACTATCGCCATGCCGGCAAGGGTTATCAGTTTCCGGCCCCGCTGGAAGACGCCCAGCGTGCCATCCGCCTGGTGCGGACCAATGCCGCCACGTGGAAAGTCGATCCCTCGCGAATCGGGATTTTAGGATTTTCCGCCGGCGGCCATTTGGCTTCGACCGTCGGCACGCATTTCGATCAGGGCAATCCGCAGGCGGAAGACCCTATTGAGCGTGCCAGTTGCCGGCCCGATTTTTTAATTTTGTGCTATGCCGTGATTTCGCTGGAGAACAACTACACCCACATGAGTTCGAAGAAGAACTTGCTGGGAGATAATCCTGATCCGGAGCTGGTGAAAAATCTTTCCAATGAAACGCAGGTGACTGCAGAAACGCCGCCGACATTTTTATTTTGCACGAACGCCGACACCTCCGTTCCGGCAGAAAACAGCGTCCAGTTCTACCTTGCCCTGCGGAAGGCAAAAGTTCCCGCGGAATTGCACATCTATCAACAAGGCCCGCACGGCGTGGGCTTAGCCCCCAACGATCCGGTGCTGAGCACCTGGAAAGACCGCCTGGCCGATTGGCTAAAAATCCGCGGGCTGCTGAAGCCAACAGACTCAGCCGCAAATGAACGCAAATGAACGCAAATAAACGCAAATAAACGCAGATCAATCCGTTGATTCGCCACTAGTCGGATGCTCATAGCATCCGGACTGGACGGCGTGGCCGTCCGGCTGGTTTGAACACGCAATATCGAAAAGTGGCTCTATCCGCCACGCACAATCTCTTCCAGCGCGGAGCCAATTTCCGAATATCGAAATTGAAACCCGCTGGCCAGGGCTGTTTTCGGAATCACGCGCTGCGATTCAAATAGCACTTTGGCGAACTCGCCCAAGGCCAGTCGGAGCGCAAAATACGGAGCGGGCAAGACCGCCGGCCGGTGAACCGCCGCGGCCAACGCTTTGGTGAATTGCCCGTTCGTCACTGGGTTGGGCGCCGTGGCGTTGACCGGTCCACCGACGTTGGCATTTTCTGCCGCGTACAAGTAAAGCGCCACCAAATCCTCCACATGAATCCAGGGCATCCACTGGTGACCGCTCCCCAAGCGTCCGCCCACGCCCAGCTTAAAGGGAGTTAGCATTTTTTTCAGTGCGCCCCCATCGCGGCCTAACACAATTCCTGTTCGCAGCGAGGCAACGCGCACGCCCAAATCGGTGGCTGCCTGCGCTTCGCGCTCCCAGGCCACGCACACTTCCGCTAGAAAATCGCCGGCGGGCTGGGCAGATTCATCTAGCAATTCATCTCCACGATCGCCATACCACCCGGTGGCCGAGGCCGACACCAACACCGGTGGACGTGTTTTCAACTGCCGCAGCGCCTGTACTAAGTGGCGCGTGCCCAACTCCCGGCTGTCTCGAATCTGGCGTTTCTTTTCAGCAGTCCAGCGGCCACTGGCCACCGGATCGCCGGCCAAATGAAAGATCGCTTCAATCCCTTCCAACGCCTCCGATGGCGGTGGGTCGGCCAGAGGATTCCACGGGTGCGCTTGCACGTTGAATTTCGCCAGCGATTGCCGTGCCCGATCAGCATTCCGGCTCAATATGACCGGCCGATCCAATCGCTTTAACAAATGCGGTCCGATAAATCCTGTGGCGCCGGTAACTAATGCACGCATTTTTTTGATCCTTACCACCGCTGATGTTATCCGCGGGCTTAAATTACTCCGTGTGTGCCGCCCGCCGCAATCGGTCGTGAATTGCCAGCCACGCGTCATCGTGGGGCGGCGAATCGACCACAATATACTCCACACCGGCGCCGTCCAACTCATGTAGCGCTGCATATAGCCGAGCGGCATAACCGGTTGCGTCCGGCGGCATCTCGATCACCTTAATGTTCGCCGCTTCCGAAAATTCCCTGGCCGGCCTACCGGGCAATCGAAGCCAGCCAAGGCTACTTCCACGAGCCAATTTTTCGAGCATGCGCGTCTCGTTTTCTTTGTCGATGCAAATCACTTTCGCGCGCGGTGCATAATGTCGCGCCAGCATTCCCGGCGAACGCAGCGGCTCAGCAAACGGCTCCTGCAAGGGCTTCTCGGCCGGTTCTTCCGAAGGCTCCGCGGCCGGCTCCTCCGAATTTGGCCCGTGGGTAACCCAGCGATCGGCGATTGCCACTTGGCCGATTACCTCCTGCAACTGTCGGACCGTTACCAGCCCCGGCCGCAGCACGCGCGGCGGATCGACGGTCAAATCGAGCACCGTCGATTCCAAGCCTCCCTCGGTTGGCCCGGCGTCCAAAATCAGATCCACGCGGCCATCCAATCCACCCAGTACGTGCTCTGCCGTCGTGGGAGATACGGCCGTGGAACGGTTAGCACTGGGCGCGGCAATTGGAATCCCCGCGGACTCTAGCAGCGCCAAGGCCACACGATGCCCCGGCACGCGCAGCCCCACGGTTGGCCCGCCGGCGGAAACGATTTCTGGAACCTCTGGCCGCTTCGGCAAGACCAACGTAAGCGCGCCGGGCCAAAATTGCGCAGCCAGCTGCGCCGCGCCCTCCGGCCAGTGCGCTGCCAATTGCTCTGCCGCAACCGCATCGGCCACATGTACAATAATGGGATTGTTTGCCGGCCGGCCTTTTGCCGCAAAAATTTGCTGTACCGCCGCGGCATCGAGCGCGTTGGCCCCCAGGCCATAAACGGTTTCTGTCGGAAAAGCCACCAGTCCGCCGCGCCGCAACACGGCTGCGGCTTCGGCAATGACGGTTGTGTCCGGCCGCGTCGCCGACACCTGCCGCACCATGGTTTTCCGGGGATTGAACATTCGCCGACAATCGTTGAAACTAGCTTTGGAATTAACCCTTCAAGGAACACTGCACTTTACCATCCCCATTGATCATTGAGATTTGGTCCTTCGTCATTCTGCTTTCTGCCTTCTGCTTTTTGCCTTCATTCCCCATTCTGCATTCCTGACGAAAGCAAAACATGGCCGCCACAGAAAAACCCCTTGTCGGCATTATCATGGGAAGCAAATCGGATTGGGAAGTGATGCGCGCTGCCTCCGAAACGCTTGCCCGGTTTGACGTGCCGCACCAGTGCCAGGTGATGTCGGCCCATCGCACGCCCGATTTGGTCATTCAGTACGTCTCCGGCGCTGAGGCCAACGGCTTGGAAGTGCTGATCGCCGCCGCCGGTGGAGCAGCCCACTTGGCGGGCGTCACGGCCGCCCACACGCTGCTGCCGGTATTGGGCGTGCCGATGGAAAGCGCCGCGCTCAAAGGGCTCGATTCGCTCCTCTCTACGGTCCAAATGCCCGCCGGAATTCCCGTGGGAACGCTGGCCATTGGCAAGCCAGGGGCCACCAATGCCGCCCTGTTGGCCGTGGCGATTTTAGCCAACAAACAGCCCGAGCTTCGCGAAAAACTGCGCCGCTACCGGGCCGAGGCCGCCGAAAAAATTTGCAACGAAAAGCTCGATTGAATCTCTCTCACTGCGATCGCACGGTAATCGGCATGCCTGTAGTGCGGCCTAAAATGCGCAAATATTGCAGTGCCGCCGGGTCGGTCGGCAAGGCTTCGGCAATGGCGGCGTAAATGGTGCTCAGCCGCGCTTGAATTGGCGGCGAAACTTCGCCGATGTTGTAAAGCGGCGCGTGCCGCCGCCACTCTTCGGCCACCAAATTCATCGCCAGCTCGTTCAGCGGGTCAAAGTGAATCTGAAATTTTTTTGCCCGGGCTAGCTTGTCTCCTAAAACCACGCGCATCACGCTGTCCGGCTCCGGACTGTGCACCGCGCCCAAGAAATGGCCCAGTTCGTGCACCAGCAGCTCCAACCGCTCCGGCTCGGTCACGTATTGCGACCATTCTCGCAGCAAAATGTGATGGGAAAGCGGTCCCACCGTGGCGCCCATGTGTGTTCGGCCATGAGTAATTTGAAATTGGCTGGTGAAGCCGATCGCAATGCGCGCCTCGCCCGGATCGGCCTTGCGAGTGAACTCGGTGACGGCGTCTTCAAACTTCGTAATGCTGCTGTCGCTGTCCCAAGTGCCGGTGGCGATCACCTTCAACCGCATGCCGCAAGCGTGCTCAATAATTTCTGAAGCGGCCGCTACCCGATCGCGCAGCCGCCGCTGCCAAACCGCCGGCTTGGAGGGTTCTTTCTCGTCGACGAATATTTTAACGCTGATCGTTCGGGCCGCTTCCTCCGCTTCCGGAGATTGCTTCGCAGGGGGAAGCAGCGGCACGGCCGAGGCCTGCCCCACGGTGGGCATGTCGCCGACGCCAATTTGACCCAGTTCGATTTTGCCCGATGGCAGCTCGCCAAAGTAGTAAGCCGCATCGGACTTAATGGGGCAATCGATGCCCTCGGAAACTAGCTTGGCGTTGGCGCCGCGCGCCAGCGGCACGGCCAGTAAATCGCCGGATGGCAATTTGTATTGGGCCGGCTTCACGGCCGGCGGGCTGTGGTCCGGGCCGCTTTCGGCCAGGACGGAAAACTTGATTTCCTCGGTTGTGCGATTGCTCACCACCGCCACGGCAGCCGGCAACGTGGCCGCATTCAAGTAGCACAAACCGGCGACAATTGCCGCCATCAACCAGCGCTGGCCCGGCTGCAAAGGGGACAAATTTCTTCCATGCACTCCCATCCTTCTAATGTACACTGCCCATTGGAAATTGGCGATAAAGCGAACCGCAAGCGATAAATGCAAAGTGCGGAATTCAAAATGCGGGAGGGGGACTGAGGAATGCCCGCGTTTGGCCGCGAGGCGTTGGCCGAGCGCGCCGCCGCGCCTAATTTGCCAACGGACCCTGTGCCAGCCAGTCTTGCAGGTCGTCCAATAACGCCCTGACTTTATTCAATGACTCTTGCGTCGCCGAGGTTCCTGCTGGGAAAGCTTGGGAGCCCGTTGGGTCCGCGCTCGCCATGGGCCCACCAAGGATGCCTGGACCAATCGTAATCGTTCCCATCGCTGAATTTGCTCCCGGCGCGCTCCCTACGACTCCGCTCACAACAGCCCCGCCGGGATAAACCGGGCTAAATGGTTGGCCGGGCACCGATATTCGTGGGATGCTCTCGAACGTGGAGCAGACCTTGGCAAAATCTTCCGCAAACGATCGCATTTTGCGAATGGCGTTTTTCTCGTCGGCGGAAAGGAGATTTTGCTCCGCCAAGTTGCCAGCGGCGGCAAATCCGCCGCTGACTTTTTTCAATTCGTCGTAGGCTTTATTTTCGGCGTCGCTCCACCCGAACAATGCCTGCAAGCTGATTTTGCTATTTTTCGCCGCCGTGGTTTTTTCGATAATTTGCAATTGCTGCGGCTCAATTTTCTGCTCCTTGATCCACGCCGAAAAGGCCAGCGCTTCTTCCGAATCCATTTGCGCCACTTCCGCCACGCGCAGCACGTCGTCCAGCAATTTACCTTTCAGTGGATCCAGCCCGGTCACCTCTGGCAGGCGACGGTAAAACGTCGTGCCACCTTCCACCAGGCCAATGGAATTGGGCGCTCGATACAACATCGTCAATCGCAAAAACGTGGGATCGAGCTTGGTGATTTTGAATTCGCAGGGACGGCCGGCTTCCGTTTCGCGTTGACCGCCGCCGCTCGATTGCGTTTCCTCGTACGTGAGGACCAGCCGCTCGCCAGCGCTGTTAATTTGCCACCGGCCTTGCCCTCCCAAGGAATGAGATTCCGTCCGGTTCGCATTCATGCTCGGTGCGCCCATTCCTGGTGCGCCTGCCGGCGTGAAGGGATCGCTCGCAGCCATCATTAAGCTTTTGGGAAACTCGGTGAACGTTCCGTCGCTGCGGAATGTTAACTTGTAACCATGGTCTCCGCCGCGCCAGGTGCCGATCAGAAGTTTTTCCCGCGCTGCTTTGTCGGTGGGCACAGCGGCCGAAGCGTCGTCGGCTTGGGTCGTCGGTTTTTCCTGCTGACCACCTACCACTGCTCCCTGACCACTTCCTGCAGCCGGCGGTTTCGCATCTTGTGCCACCAGCCGCCACGGCACCAGGGCCACGGCGGCGAGAACGGCCAAACCGCCGCCAATCAACACGATTTGTCGCCGGGTGAACGCTTGAATGTGTTTCATGGCTTTTAACCTCCTGGAAATAGTTTGATAGGAACCGGACATGCCCAGCACGACAAAGCCGGGGCGACACCACGGGAAATCTGTCCAAAATCTCGGCAACATGTTGAGTTCTCCCCTGTCAACTTGACTGAGTGCCTGTCTCGCTGGGCCGGTTAATCGCCGGCCCGCCAATTGTAAACCGACTTATCGAGCCAATCGTTGAGTTCTTGAACCAAGCGAACCACTTTATTGCGCACCCGGGCGTCTGCCTGCCGATTTTTATTCAATTCGGCGGCGGAGCCGCGCCACGGGCTTTGCAATTGTTGGGCAGAAATATAAACGTCGCCCAACTGATTGCGGAAATCCTGCAATTTTTGCATCGTCGAGGTTTCCGTTGGCGAAAGATTGCCGGCGGTGAGCGTGAGGGCCGTGGCATAACGATCATCGACCATGCCCATCAAATCGACAAAGGCTTTCGCTTCCTCCGGGTTCAGATTGAACAGTTCCGCAAAATCAATGCGATGTGCGCGTCCAGCCGCGGCGCGGGAAATCAAATCGACGCCTTGCTGTTGAATGTTCACGGAATCGCGGTTGTCGTGCATCCCGGCCAACAATTGGGCTTCGTCCGGCGTCAGCCCGGCCAGCTGCGCCAATTGTTTGATCTCTGGCGGAATCTCAGCGGCGTAGGCGGGATTGGTGGAGCCGGGATTTTCACGGCGGAAAAATAACGTGGGTGTGTTTTCCGGACGAAGCGATGCCCCGTCGTTCTGGAACGACAGCATAACCTGTCGGCCGTCGACAATTTTTAACCGCAGCAGCGTATCGTCCAGCCGCTCGATGGCGAATACATTGTGGTCGAGATTTACTTCCTGCCCGGACGGCAGGTCAGCAGAATATACGGGCCGTTCCGCCGACCCTCTGCCCCTTCCCCTTTCCCGCGGCGACCGCGGCGTAGGAGGAAGCGAAGACAAGGGTGCGGTAATCGTCGTCGTGCGCCACAGCGGAACATTGTGTTCGTCGATTTGCGAGTCCAGCGTTAACGTCGGAACCGGGTTGGTTTTTCCCTGCGCATCCGTGTTTTCCTGCTGCCCCAGCTTCCACGTGCCCCGTTCGAAACGATCTTCATATGCAGCATCGTTGGTCGGCTCAACAGCCACGGTGGCTGCGCCCTCTTGAATCGGCCGACCGCGGCGCGGAAAGTAATACCAGTAGCGCGAGAAGCGATCGAACGTGCCATCATCGTGCAGGATTAGCTCGTCGTAATAATGCCCGCCTTGCCACGTGCCGATCAGCAGTTTTTTAAGCGTTGTCTCATCGCCGGGAGCGGCGGGGGCAGAAGAATTTTCGGCTGGGGATTTAGTCGCGACTGGCGCGTTTGAGTTGGCCGCGGGTGGCGTGCCGGCAGGTCCTTTCTCGGTGCTTTTTTTCTCCTGGTCACTGACCCCTGACCCCTGACTACTTCCTGCGGCCGGTTGCTTCGCTTCCTGCGCCACCAACCGCCACGGCACCAGAGCGAGTGCGCCCAACAGAGAGACGATCAATCCGCCGAGAAAAATCTGCCGCCGAGAAAAGTTGCGTATGCGCTTCATCGCCGTTAATCTCCGGGAAAGCGTTTGATAGCTGCTGGCCATGCCAATCACGGCCATGCCGGTGGGAAAGCCGCGCCCCAGTTGCCGGACAATTTTTAACAGCAGTTGGCCATAATCGTGCCCGGCCACGTGCAGGCGGGTGATGACTAACTCATCGCAGGCCAATTCCTGTTCTTGCCGCGACCAGCGGCTGGCCAGCCAGACCAGCGGATGAAAATACAACAGCACGTGCACCACCGCTGCCAGCGCGTTCCAGGCCAGATCGTGCCGTTTGACATGCGCCAGCTCGTGCGCCAACACCAAGCGAATTTCGTCCGGGGTGAGCGTTCTATCTCCCTCTCCCTCGATGCGATAGGTTTCAGCGAAATCTCCCTCTCCCTTGATGGGAGAGGGCCGGGGTGAGGGTGATGACAGACCACCCAACATGCCCGACGGAAACACCACACAGGGCGTGCGGAATTTCACCAACATGGGGCTGCGTGCCGCATCGCTTTCGCCCAGTTGCGCCCCGCGGCGCAGATTCAATTGCTGGCGAACTTCACCCAGCAACGCCTCCAGCGGCGCGGAATGCACAATCTGCACGCTGCGCCGCAGGCACAATGCCCGCCATGTTTCCCAAGCCAGCCACACGGAAACAGCAAGCACTCCCAGAAGCCAGGCGATCAATAAGTACGAACCGAAGGTGAATTGCACACCGGATGCAGCGGGCGCAGATTGCGTTCCGGCAACCGACGACAAATCGTCGGCTGGGATAGATTTGGCATTGGTTGGTAATTTTGCCTCGGCGGCCGCCAACGACGGCGGCGAATCATCGGCTGGGATATGTGTTGCGGTTGCGTCAGTTGGCGCGGGCGCGCTCCTCTGCGAGTCGCGGCCAAACGATGAATTGTCACTAAGCCGCGAGGGAGTGGCGGCATCAACCGGCGCTGTAGCGCGACCAACGGTCGCGGCTTTAT
>DASRSD010000118.1 GCA_035656635.1 Pirellulales bacterium | reverse complement strand
CGTTACTATCTCCGAGGAGGCGAACGGCTGGAGCGAGTCGCCGGGCATTTATACTGACGAAATGACCGAAGGATGGAAGCACACCACAGGCGCCATGCACGAAAAGGGAGGAGCAATTTTCGCCCAGCTTTGGCATACCGGTCGGGCCTCCCACAGCAGCTTTCACGGCGGCAAGCCCGCCGTCGCACCATCGGCCATCAAAAATAACGATCCGGAAATCCATACGCCCACTGGCAAGCAGCCGAACGAAGTTCCACGGGCGCTGGAAACGTCCGAGATTTCACGGGTTGTGGACGACTACCGGCAAGCCGCCGAGCGCGCCAAGAAAGCCGGATTCGACGGCGTGGAACTCCACGCAGCAAACGGATACTTGATCGACCAGTTCCTCCAGTCGAAAACAAATCATCGCACGGATAAATATGGCGGCACAATCGAGAATCGTTACCGCTTCCTGAAGGAAGTGGTGGAAGCCGTTACATCCGTCTTGCCCGCCCAGCGGGTCGGCGTGCATTTAGCTCCGAACGGGGCTTTCAACGATATGGGGTCGCCGGATTTCCGGGAACAGTTCACTTTCGTTGCTAGTGAACTCGACCGTTTTGGGTTGGCATACCTACACATAGTAGATGGGCTGGCATTCGGTTTTCACCAGCTCGGCGAGCCGATGACATTGGCCGAGTTCCGCAAGGTATTCCACGGTCCGCTCATGGGCAACTGCGGCTATACCAAAGAGACGGCGGAGAAGGCGATTGCCGAGGGGCACGCCGACTTGATCTCGTTTGGGCGACCGTTTATCAGCAACCCGGACCTCGTGGCTCGGTTTAGAAACTGCTGGCAGCTGGCAGAACCAGCGCCGCTGTCCGACTGGTCCTCGCCCACCGGGGCGAAAGGCTATACGGATTTCCCGGCATACGCACTGTCGCCTTCCCAAAGCTAAGAGTTTGGGATTGCTAGCCCTCGCCGAAGGCAATGGTTGAAATTAGTGCATTTGCGGATTGACGGGAATCGAGTCGCGTGTGTTGAACAACAATGGGTACGTCCGATTCGATCAAGCTCGAATAATCGGTATCGCGCGGAATTTCCAGAGGATTAGTCAGATCGTTGAAACGTACATGTTGGGTTCGCCGCGGCGGCACTTTTAGGTGGAAAGGCCCCACGGGCTCGCGATCGGAAAAAAAGATAGTTATTCGCACATTCGCTTCGTGATCGCTGGCGTTCAACAGGCAGGCCGTTTCATGGCTTGTCATTTCAGGCTCGGGACCCGTACTCTGTGATGGAATGTACCCTTCGGCAATCGCCCAACGCACATGGCCAATTGGCCGAAGTTGCTTTTTCCCTATAGGCCGCTGCGTTTGACTTTCGCCAGGGGGCGCAAGAATCTCGCCGATGCCTGGAGACGTTGGCGATTCTTCAAGATAATGGCTCGGCGATTTTCGGCTAGACATGATTTCCTCCATTCGGTATTTGAACCAAACGCAATTCCAAGCCCTGCCACCGATTATGGTGATGTGGCTTTCTCCAAAAATGATTCCACATACAGCTTTTTTACCAAAATCATTAATACCAACGTTAACGGCGTTGCGAGAATCGCCCCCAGCAGGCCACCGGTTAAGGCAAACAGCACAACACCGCAAATTGTAAGCGCTGGCGGTAACTTGATTGCTTGGCGCATGATCCAAGGGAACAATAGATAGCCTTCGACGATGTGGATTCCGAGATAAAGCAACGTGACATAAACAGCGGACATTGGGCTTTGGGACCAGCCCAAAACAATCGCCGGCAGCGATGCAACAATGGGTCCGATGTAGGGAATCAGTTCCGCAAAGAATGCTAATAGCCCTAGCACGATGGCTTCCGGAATATTCAACAGTGACAATCCCACTGCCGCCAAAACACCTACGATCACCATGGTCGCTAAATGCCCGAGCATCCAATGTCGCAGTTCATGGGCCAACTCATTGGAAATCACCAGTACTCGTTCACGGCGCTCCGGCGGAAGGAGATCTATGGCGCCGCGAGTGTACAATTGCGGAGAAATGGCGCCGTACAGACCGATAAATCCGATAATCAACAATGCGACCATGCCGTCAAACGCCGTCATGGCGCCGCTGGTGAGTTGGCTCACCGCGTCATCACTGCTGACCCAGCTTCCGATCTTCGTGAATTGCTGAACAAGCAGCTTGCCTTGCTCAGTTTGTTCCATTTGGCGTTCTAGTTGATTGATTGAGGCGGGCACTGTTTCAGATAATCGAGCTGCCTGATCGGCGATTCGATTTCCAAACAACCAGATCGCCGCCGCCAGCGAAATAAATAACATTGTGCCGGTCAATAACAGCGACCAGCGGTAATTCAACCGGGACCAGGAACTGCACCAATTGGCCAAGGTTTGCAAGAATAATGCGAAAAGTATTCCAGCAAAAATTAGTAATACAACGTGTCGCGCATACCAGAATAATGCTATGGCTGCAGCCAGAAGAACCGCCTTTACGCTGGCGTTTTTCCGCACCCCTTGCAATGGTATTCTTGACAGGCGCATAAAACTGCTGCCCAAATAGAAATTTATTAGAACGCGCCCAATCAGGGATGCAAATTGAATGCCTAAACGGCGCGAAGTTAGCGCATACTGCCGATTCGGATGAGTGCCAAGCCCGTTTCTTCATCGTGTCTGCGCTGCAAATGTTGGGGAGTTTCTGTCACGATGACCTCTAGGGTAGGACGCACATGGGCTTCCAAAAGGTGACCGCCGTGGGCCGTGCCATCGCGTTTGCCGACAACAAGATGCGCATGAATTTTTGGCTTATCGCTATGTAGCGCGATGTTGCCAACGAGCGAAAGTACTTCGACTTGCTCGGAAATCTGAATCCGCTTGTAGTCTTTTCGCTCCATTTCAAAATATCCTAGCGTGACGTCGCTCAATGCGCCGATCGCCGTAAAACTAGCGCTGGTGGCGTGTGATTCTCGAGCAAACGCCTGCAGGCCGGCGGCAACTTCATCCTGTGGATCAAATACCACCGCAAAAATCCGCTGGCCGTCAGATTCCCAGAGCAGCTTCGATTTCATAAGCATATCTCCCGTATTGTTACTCTTGAG
>DASRSD010000117.1 GCA_035656635.1 Pirellulales bacterium | reverse complement strand
AGTTTTGGCCGAGTGCTGCCGCGAACAATGCCGGTTAGATGCCGTCTGGTTTGTCCCGGCCGCTATTCCGCCGCATAAGCAGCACCGCGCACTTTCGGAAGGGACCGATCGGGTGGAAATGCTCAAGCTGGCCATCGGCGGTCAGGAAACCTTTGCGGTATACACGGGAGAAATTGACCGCGGCGGCGTGAGTTATACTTTCGACACGCTTCAGCAACTGCACAACGAGCAACCGCAACGCGAATTATTTTTTCTGATGGGCGCCGATTCGCTGGCCGATTTGCCCACCTGGCGGCAGCCGCAGCGCATTTGCGAATTGGCCATTCCCGTGGTCGTGCGCCGCACCGGCTCGCCGGACCCAGACGACACGGTATTGTCTCAACTGATGTCGCCCGAGCGCCTGGCGATTGCCCGATCGCACCGTGTGGAAATGCCGACCATCGATTTAAGCGCATCCGATTTGCGCCGCCGAGTTGCCGCCGGGCTGAGCATTCGCTACCGCACGCCGCGGGCCGTGGAAAAATATATTGAAGCGCAGGGACTGTACCGTATATAAAGCTGCGACCGCCGATCGCGCAGAGTTGCCGCGGATGATTTTTTTGTGGCGCCAGCGCGACCGCCGGTTGCGGTTTTATCACGAGATGAATAGCGCGGGGACGTTCTTCAGGCCGCCTTGCGCTGCGGAACGAATTCGTTCAGTTCCGGACCCAAGTCGATGGAGGCCACCTCCGGATCGGCCCACATTGCATTCAGCACTTCTTGCAATTGGTCGGCGGGCGATAGCGTGGGATCCAAAAACAGCCACTTCTGTCCGCGAATAACGCACGCGCCGCCAGCGCAGCCGTCCAGCCATTCTTGCCGCACTTTGTAGCCGGCACGACGGGCAAGTTCCAATGCTTCTTCCAACAGTTCGACGGTGAGCATGATCAGTACTCCCTTTTTCAGCACACCCTGAAATCGATTTCCCCACTCCCTGACGCCAAGCCTCTCGGCGGGCCGCGGATTGTAGCGGCTTGCGCTACAGTTGCCCAGGCGAGTCCGACGATACCTTTCATAACGTCTCCCGGAGCTGCGCAACTCCAAGCTAAATCAGGTGGTTGCGGCAAATCGAACGCATCGATAAGAGGAGGCGCTTCAGGCCGAGCAGGCACCGTTGCTAAACCTTGCCGATCGGGCAAAGCCTACGTGAGCGGAGACGCGGATGTCGCATTCAACCGATGAGCAGCCAAGCCCCGAGCAACAAATTGCGCTTTTGAAGCAGCAATTGGCGCAAGCGCAAAAGTTGACGGCCTTGGGAGAGTTGGTGGGCACCACCACGCACGAATTCAATAACGTGCTGATGACCATTTTGAACTACGCCAAAATGGGTTTGCGGCATAAAGACACTGCTACGCGCGACAAGGCGCTCGATAAAATTCTGGCCGCCGCCAACCGGGCGGCAAAAATCACCAACGGCATTTTGAGCTTTGCCCGCAATCGCTCCGCCGGGTTGGAACCGACCGATTTAAGCCGCGTGATCGAAGATTCGATGGTGCTGTTGGAGCGCGAAATGAGCAAGTACCGCATTCGCGTGGAAACGCAAATCGACGCCGCGCCGCCGGCCCTGGCCAACGGCAATCAAATTCAGCAGGTGCTGTTGAACTTGCTGATCAATTCCCGTCAGGCCATGCCCAATGGCGGAATCATTATGGTCCGCCTGAGTTACGATGCGGCCGCGCACATGGTGGAACTGGCGGTGCGCGATAGCGGCAAAGGCATGACGCCCGAAGTCATGCGCCGCATTTTCGATCCGTTCTTTTCCACGAAAGATGGCCCGGATGCCAGCGGCAAAGGAGGCACCGGGCTGGGCCTGTCGATGTGCCGCGATATTATTGAAGCCCACCATGGCCGCATTCGGGTCGACAGCACGGTGGGCAAGGGAACGGCGTTCACCATCAAGCTGCCCGCGGTGCAAATTCCGGCGGCGGTTTCTTCCGCGCCCATCGGAAACGTGGCCGCCTCCATGCCTACGGCCAACTCTCCCAGCCCTGTCGACCGCTAGTCGACAGGCGCGTGTCCACTGGTTGAACCGCGCGCCGGCGATTTTCCATTTGCGGAGAGCAGCCGCCGCTCCAGTTTCAAATTAGGCGATCACGCAATTCTGCTTGCGTTTGTCAGTGCCGTGCGTATGATGGACGCTGGAAACAGGGAAAATACGGCGGCACGGCGCGGGAAACTCGCTCTGATTTTGAGTTCCTGCCGGAAGCAGAGAGAGGCAAGCATGGGTTATGCGTGGCGGATATTGCGGCCTTCGTTGCCGCGAGTGCAAGTTCTTGCATTGTGGGCGTGCGTGCTCCTGGGCGTGTTAATTGCGGCCGCGCGTTTGGAAGCGGCTTATCCCACGGGGCCGCAAATTACCGATCGGTACGATCCCGGTCAGATCAACGTGGCGATTCAAGATTACGCCACGGCTCCCAATACGGCGTCTTCTCAAACCGATCGCACGGCGGCCCAAGTGGCGCGAATCAACTTCATGCGCTCCGACCCGGTCGATCCCAATAAATATGTCGTCAATGATTTGAACGGTAATTTATACACGCTCGACAAAACCACGCGGCAGTTCACCACGTTTTTTAATTTCGCCAGTGTGTTCCCCAACTTCGACAACAACCCCGGCCTGGCCGCCGGCTTGGTGACCATTCAGTTCGATCCGAACTTCGACGGCAATCCCGCGCTGCCCGGCTATGGCGAATTTTACACCACGCACACCGAAACCGTCGGCAACCAAAGTAGTTTTTCTGAAGGCGTGCTGACCGAGTGGCAAATCTCCAACCCGGCCGATTTCGGCAACCCCGCCGATGTTTCCGAACTGAGCCATCGCGAAATGTTGCGCGTGGCCTACAGCTCCAACATTCATCCGCTGGGAGATATTATTTTCGACCCGAACGCAAAGCCCGGCGATGCTGATTATCGCATGATGTACATTGCCAGCGGCGACGGCGCGGCGGGCGAAAGCGGAAATCCAGCCACGCGCGCCCAGGACCAAATGCTCAACAATTATTTGGGCAAAGTGTTGCGCATTTTGCCCAATGGCGTTGCCGACACCACGCCGTACGCCATTCCCAGCGATAACCCCTTCGCTTCGGCGGCGTTCACTTCCACGGGAGCCAAAGGCGAAATTTGGGCCTACGGCTTCCGCAATCCGCATCGGCTAAGTTGGGATCCGCAAAGCAACCAGCTAATTGTCGACAACATCGGGCTGCATTCGTACGAGGAAGTGAACTTCGTCACCAAAGGGCAGAACTACGGTTATTCGTCGTTGGAAGGAAACCAGGTGCTCAGCAGCTCGTCGAATCAAGTCACCAACGCGCCGCTGCCGGCCACGTTGCCGCTGACCATCAGCCCCGGCGTAACCAGCGGCAGTATTGTTCCCACGTATCCGGTGGTGCAGTACAGCCACGAAGATGGGGACGCCGTTTCCAGCGGCTTTGTTTATCACGGCGCGGGCATTCCGCAGCTCGACGGCAAATACGTGTTTGGCGACATCACGTCCGGCCGGTTGTTCTATGTTGATTACGCCGCGATGCTGGCGCAAGAAAGCCTGAATGCACCGCTGCCGACCTCCGACATTCACGAATTGAACCTGCTAGAGAACGGATCGCCCATTCGCTTGTTCGATCTGGTGCATTCCACCTTCGATTTGCGAAATGACGGCGTGGCCGATGGCGACGTATTGCCCGGCGCAGATTCCAGCCTGGTGACCGCCGGCGACGATCCGTACGGAGTGGCTTACGGCGGGGGGCGGGCAGATATTCGCCTGATTGAAGGAGACGACGGCGAAATTTACATCATCAGCAAAAGCGACGGTATGATTCGCGAACTGGTGGCTGTGCCGGAGCCGGCGGCGTTTGTTCTTTTGGAATTAGGCGGTAGCTGCTTGGCCTTGGCAGGCGCTCGAAGCGCTCGCCGAAAGAAAAACGACTGCCACGATTCGCGCTCAAACTCAACTTCGTCGTCTTAAATAGTCGGCTTAAGCCCGGGCCGCGGATTTCTTACGCCGGCAAACCATCAAGCTCAATCCACCCACGGCTGCCAGCACGAGGGCGGCCGGTTCCGGGACGGGAACCAGGGCAATGTTATTGCTGCTGACGCCATCGTTGTAGCTGTAATTAATCTGGTAGCCGGTCGGCAGGTTGTTGACCGTGCCGAAAGCAGTTCCCGTCAGGCTGCCGTACTTGGCGAACACATAAGCCGAGCCGCCGGGCGTACCGGTGACACTGAACGTCACAGCCGACGTGCCTGCGCTAATATCCAAGTTGCCACTGTCATTGAGCAGGTCAACGATGTTGGAATCGGCGTCGTTCAGTTCAATGTTGAGCGTGCCGGCCAGCGAGGCAGAACCCACGCCAATGGTGTTGATGCTGTCGCCCGGCGCGAGGAAAGCGGCGGAGGAAATCGAGACAGCACCGACGGTGGAACCCTTCCCCTGCAGCGTACCGCCGGTGACGTTGAAAGTTCCGGTTCCTGTGTAGGCGCCGTCAAGTTGCAAAATGCCATTGCTCACGCTGGTGTTATTGGAGTAGGTGTCGGTGCCGGCCAGAATCAGTTTGCCGGCAGTGTTCATATTCAGACCGGCCGCATTGATGCCGCCGCCGGCCAAATTGGCAAGGGTCGCCGTGTTGCTGGTTGCCGGGAAGTTCACCGCGATGGGTCCATTGCCGCTGTTGACCACTGCGCCGCCGATGGAATTTCCGTGCATGTCGAGTAGGCCGCTGCTCAGGTTCAACGTGGAAACGGTCGTCCCCTTGGTGCTGGCGTTGGTGATATTAGTGCCAAACACATTGGCCGTTCCGCCGTTGATAGTGAACGTGGCCGTGGCCGTGCCGGGTGAAGCGTTCGTGTTGGTATCTTTGCCAAGGACGAACGTGCCGGCCGAACTCACCGATCCCACGTTGAACACGCCCGTGGCGGTGTTGTTGGGACTGGCGCCGCCCACAGTAACCGCGCCGGTTGCTCCGCCGGGCTGCGTGGAGGAACCCAATACAAAACCGATATTCAACGTGCTCACATTGAATGTACCCGTATCGAAAGTCACCGAGGCATTGGCTGTGCCTGCCGTATCGCCATTGCCCTGACCAACCAGCAGCGTTCCTGCCTGAACTGTTGCACTGTGGCCAGCCAACAACAGCGAACTAGTGCTGCTGGTTGCAGTGCCGCTGGTTTGGTTGCCGATCGTGATGTTCGACGTGCCTGAACCGCCTGTGCCCGCAATGGTGACCGAGCCGCTGCTGGAACCAAATTGAATGGCACCGCTGGATTTTCCCGTGCCAACGTTAATTGTGCTGGCCTCGATGGCATTGCTCCCCGAACCCAAGTTCAACTTGCTCCCTGTTTGAGCATTGCTCGATCCACTGGTGCCAAGGCTGATCGTAGCAACATTGATGGTATTGGCACTGTTGGCGCCGCTGGCCAGCGATACGACGCCCGCAATGTTAAGTCCGTTGCCAATGTTCAGCGTCGTGGCTGGAGCGTTTAATTTAAATGTGCTGTAGGCCGTGAAATCAATCGTGGCCGTGAACTTGTTGGCCCCGCCAGGATTAGCCCCGACCGTCATGGCGCCGTTCACATCTAATTCGCCGCCGGTGCCATTGTTGGCGGAATTAAATGCGCCGGTGTAACTGGTGAGTGTTTGATTCGTGTTCGTCGCCAGATTGCTTTGCACCACGCCCACGGTGAACGTGCCGCTCACCGTCGCGGTTTGGCCGCTAGCAATAACCAGGGCGCCCGTGGTCGTAACGCCGGTCGATTCGGTGGTGTCGTTGAAGCTGGCGACCGTCACGCCACTATTCAAAATTGCGTTGGCCGACGTGGCGATGGTGCCGCCAGCATTGCCAAATAATAGTGCATTGGCGGCTACCCCCAAATTGCCGCCGGAAGCCACGGTGAGTGTTCCCGCGCTGACTTGCGTGGTTCCGGAATAGTTATTGTTTCCGCTAAGAGTTAAGGTGGGTGAGGCATCGGCGCCAACTAGCGTAAGGCCGCTTGTGCCCACAACGGGAGCGCTGATCGTGGGGCTAAGTCCCGCAGCGACAGTGATTGTGGGAGCGGTCAATGTAAGCGTGTCGCTGGCACTGCCGGCAATCGTGTAATTACCGCTGCCGGCCGCGTTGAAGGTGACTCCCGCGGCGCTGACCGTGCCAGTGGTGTCATCAATCGTGACGGTGCCCGCCGCTTCATTGTTGGCGCCGAACACAGCGGTGCTGAGATTATCCCACACTACGTCTGTAGCGCCGTTGGACCAATTGGCGGCAGTTTGAGCATCCCAGTTGCCGGAGCCATCGGTCGGCGTTGCCGGATTGGTTCCGCTAGCGTCCCAAGTAAGTGTCGTGGCGTGCGAAATGCAGGCACAACAGAGTAGGATGGCACTGGCCGTAAGTGCCGTGAAAGAGGAAGACTGCGCGCAGCGATTTCTCATGGGCGTACTCCGCGTACAAATGAGTCACAGAAGCAAAACAACGTTGCCAAGTACGCGGCATGTACAGAAGACTTGTGCTCCTCCGAACAGCCCGCACCCCCAACACAAGCGGAAACGCCTCTTTCTGATTCCACCCTCAGTTTAGATGAAGCTGCAACGATTGCAACGATATTGCTACATATATATGAGATTTCCATCACTGAGTTTCCCAATTTCGGTGGTTTGCCTTCGCGGGCGGACGCCAAGTTCAGAAGGAAAACAGCCGAGGCTTTATCAACTTCTGCAGATTAGGCGGTTACAGCTTTGTTTTTATTCCGCGGATACAGCAGTAACCCCAGGCCGCCCAGGGCTGCGAGCAGCAAAGCCGCCGGCTCCGGAACGGGAATCAGGGCAATATCGTTGTTGCCCTGGTAGTCGTAGTCGAGGGTGTAGCCGGTCGGCAGGCCGTTCACTGTGCCAAAGGCGCTGCCGGTAAGGCTGCCATACTTGGCGAAAATATAAGCCGAACCGCCGGGCGTGCCGGTGACATTGAACGTCACGGCCGATGTGCCAGCGCTGATGTCCAAATTGCCCGTGTCGTTCAGCAGGTCGTTGACGTTGGCATCGGCATCGTTCAAATCGATGCTCAGCGTGCCGGCCAATGCCATGCTGGTGCTTTCGGTCAACGTGCCGATGCTGTTGCCTGGCCCGACCGTGCTGCCGATCCCGGCCGTTACTGCGCCAGTGACGGTGCCATAGCCGGCCAGCGTTTGGCCGGTTTGCAGAATAAATCCGCCCGCAGCGCTAATGCCGCTGACGTTGAAGATTGCCGAGCTATCCGCCTGGCTATCGCCCACAATGTATGTCTCCGCGGCGCCCAAATTGTTATTGGTGGCTGCAGTACTCAGCGCCAACGTGCCACCTTGAATGGTGACCGGTCCGTTGAAATTGCTAATGCCGCTGAGCGTCAACGTGCCAGTGTTCTTTTTCGTCAATCCGCCATCCAGGCCAACCACGCTTGGATCATGCTGAAACGATTCCGCACTGCCCACGTTAAAATTGTTGGAATCGATGATCGCGCCGCCCAGTTGCACCATCAGCGATAATGGTATCGACGTGCCGGCGACGGTGCTATCGCGAATGAAGGTGGCGTTGGTCGCCCGGGCTTTCAACGTACCACCATTGAAATTGAACTTGGCGGTAGAGCCGGCGCCCGTGCCGCTGGTGTTTGCCGAGGCAGTGGTCACGGTATTGGCCACGATGAGGCCGCCGGCATTCAGATTAACGATCCCCTGGCTGGCAACTCCGCCGACCGCCGCCCCCGCACCGCGAGAAACATCGAGTGTGGCGGTTTGAATCGTGCCGCCGTTGGCGTTCAGGGTGCCAGCGCCGCGGCTGGCGACAAACAAAGTTCCGCCGGTGCTGGAAGAGCCACTGCTATTGCGCACATCCAGCAGGCCGCCGCTGACGGTGACGGCGCTGATTTCCGCCACATTGCTGTTCGCCATCTGAAATTGGTTCCACACCTGTAGTTGGCCGCCGCTAACGTTGACGTTTCCGTCCTTGGTGTTCAGCCGCGTTTTTAGCAGCAGCAAGCCATTCGCTACATTCAACGTGCTGGCCGGAGATACATCGGCGCCGATGGTATGATCGCCGACGCTGGCTGTGGCCGTAATGGTGAAATTTGGGGCGCTTGTGGCGGTCCCGAAATTCAATGTGCCGCTGGTGGTGACAATGCTCGCTGTGGCCAAGGTAATGGCCGTGCTGCTGGCATTGTCGACAATCGTCCAATTATCGGTACCGCCGGGCGCACCAATGGTTGTGCCGGTGGTTGAAACCGTCGCGGTGAAGTTGTCGGTAATGGTCCCCGTTCCACTAAGAGACAAAACAGCGTTGCCAGACGCGAGAGTGTTGTTTACCTGGCCCGTGATTGCCAGCACCGATGCGCCCCCCGGTCCGCCAGTGATTGTTGTCGCTCCGCCAAAGCTCAGCGGCAAATTGATGGTTTGACCGACGCTGGAATTATCGCTCAGCGCGGTTGCTCCGCCGGCCAGGGCCAGCGGAGTGGCGCCATTCAAAACATATGAATTGGTCGTGCCGTTGAACGTAAGATTGGCGACCGATAGGCCGACAATATCGTCGGTGTTCGTAATGTTCGCTCCGCTATCGTCGAACACAATAGAATCAGCCACGACCGGCGGCACCCCCGTCGACCAATTGCTGGGCGCAGTTGCCGTGCTCCAATTGGTGTCGACCGAGCCCGTCCAAGTGAGCGTGGTGGCGCCTAACCGAGAAACACAAAACAGGGCAGCCGCAAAGAATGCCGCGACATAGACAAACCGAACCCAAACGTTGGGCCTAGACATGAGCGCGCTCCGTGTGCCAAGGGGATCAATGATGCGTAAAACAAGTTGCCGGCACGCGCGCAATCAGAACGCAAAATGCGTTCTGCCCGCCGCGTACCTTCCCCAAGGACGGCGGACTCAGCCTGATCCCTATTCCAGAACGCCTTATCTCAATTCAAGTCTAGATTCTAACTGCACCCTCAGCGAATGCAACCATTTTGTTCAGCGATTTCAAAAAAATCGGAGCGGCGACAAACTGAGCCCGGAGCTGCGAATTGGCCAGCAGCGGCCAGAAGCAATCGCCATCGGCAGGCAGTCTTTCGACTCTCGGCGACTTTGGAACCACCTACGCCACAGCAATTTACGACACCCAATTCCTCAAAAAATCGGCTATTTTCGACGCCGGGCAAACATCGCTCCCAGGGCCGCTGCCGCAGCCAGGGCAATCTCCCAAGAAGCCGGCTCCGGCACCGGCGAAGCAGCTGTGGCAGCGCTCGATTTCAGATAATCGAGCAGCGATTGCAAATCCATGTTGTTGACCACGCCATCGCCATTCACGTCCCCCAGGGAAAGAAAATCTTGCGGCGAAATATCGTGCTGTGCTTCGTAGGCCGTTGGCGCCGCCAAGGCTTGCTGCATGGCCACAATGTCCGCAGAGTCCACTACGCCGTTCCCGTTGAAATCTGGAAAAGGCAACAAATGGGCCAGCGCATCGACTCGATAAATGACTGGCTTGGACGAAGACGGATCGGTGGTGCCGCCGGTCAAATGCAGCCAGCCGTCATCGAGCGTAGCTTCAAATCGCTCCGCGACGCCATTGCCATCAGCGCCGAAAAAGAACAAGTCGTTCGGATCGCCCGCGGTAAACGTGCCCGTCAGGCCGCTGAGGTTCAACGTTTTGTCCAAATCCCAGCCGGGCGTGGGCAGCGGCGTGGCGCTGATCGTCGCCACCGGAACGGGCGAAGCGCTCATGTCATTGAACAAAATTCCATGGACATTAGCAAACCCAGCGACTGGCTCCAGCCGCAGCGGATTCATAGTCTCATTTAAGCCTGTGAACAAGCCAAACTGGCCGGCAATATGCAACTGCAGCGAGTAATCGGCAATGCCGCCGGTAACTTGGACGGTGCTTTCCGACGGTATGAAGCGATAATCGCGCAATACAAGAGCGGTATCGGCCCAGGCCGATTGCCCGGCCATCGCGAAAAGCAACCCGGCAACTGCGAAGTGACACAGCGCAAAAGAACGACGCATCGGATGGACCTTCTCGGCAAAAGGCCTTGCCCAGTGCCAGCAATTTATCGCGCCCGCTGCGGCCATGTCAAGTTTCTTGCCATCCCCACAACCGGCCGCAGGAAAAACAGGAGAATTCCAACCGCCAACAGGTCGAACGCCGCCGGCTCGGGCACCGGGCTTGTCGATCCGCCGCCTGCTTGCAGGGCATTCAGAAGCGATTGCACATCGGTGTTGGTGAATTTCCCGTCGCCGTCAAGATCGCCAATCGCCAGGACCTGCGCGGCGGTTAAGCCTTTCGACAATTCATACGCCGGCTGGTTCGTCAGCGCCTGCTCCATGACGGGAATGTCCGCGGCATCGACATGGCTATCGCGATTGAAATCCCCCGGCAGCAGCGTGCTATTGGCCACCACTAACTGACCGCTGCTGTACAACCGCAGCAGGCTCCACGTCAAACCGGACGACAGTGTCGGCAAGCTGATGCTGGAAAACTTCCCGTTGCGCGTGCCCCAATCCAAAATATCAAAAACATTTCCGGCGGTCGGCGTGAAGCTGAATGAAGTAACAATCAAGGAACCCGCCAATGTAGCATTGCCGGTAGCGATCAGCGTGCCGTATCCCGTGCCACGAACGGTCCCGCTTAAGGCAAATGCGATTTGGCCGGCACTGTCCAGCGTTACGCTCCCGGCAGTTAGCGATCCCGCCTCGAAATTCAATGGACCCAAATTGTGCAACGCCGCGGCGGTCACTGTGCCACTGACCGTCATTTCTCCGACCGAACTAACGGTCAACGTGCTCGTCACATTGTTGACACCGCTCACGCCAAACAAAAAGAACTGGTTGCCGCCTACGGTCTCGTCGCCGGTGACATTTAGCGTCATGCTGTTAAACAAAGTAAATCCGTGCCCAAACGCAACCGACGTGGGCGAGCCCGTCGCTCCCGGATCAAACGTCACACTGTTGGTGAAATTCAGCGTGCCGCTGGTCCAATCCAGCCGCGATGGAGTAGCGCCCAAATTCAGCCCGCCGACCGTAATCGTTCCGCCGCTTAGTTTAAGTGAGCTGCCGGAATTGACGGTAATTGTGCCAGTCACCGTATGGGCTCCGCCGCTGTTAACCGTCAAAGTAATTGGCTGCGCGCCTCCCAACGTTTCGTTGCCCGTCACTTCCAGGGTTCGGTTGCCGCTGAGCGTGGGCGAAGCGCCCAAAAGGTCCGTCTCCAAATCCAAAATCGTATCCTGAGTGAAATCCAGCGTGCCGCTGGTCCAACTAAACGTGCCTCCGCTATCGCGGGCGATCCCGTTGATATTGATAGTCCCGCCGCTAAGGTTCAGCGTTCCTACCGACCCAATATTGATGACCTCGGCCGTCAATACGCCGGTTCCACTGACGGTATAGCTGCTGGGGCTTCCGGAATCGGCGCCGAGATAAATGTGGCCGCTCACCGTGTTCGTCCCGCCGCTTTGGTTCACCGTGCCGGTCCCTCCGGGAAGCAGGACCATTTCGCCATTCAAATCGCAGCCGATGTCTTCCTCGGGCGAGGAAATGGCGCCGCCGCTCAAATTGATGGTTCCGTTGGCCAACGATCCCTGATGACCCACGAAGAGCCTGTCGCTGATGGTATTCGTTCCCGCGCTTTGAGTCAGCGTTCCCGTTCCTGACTGGCTAATGAATTCCACAACGGTGGAGACCGATCCGCCGGTGAGAACGAATCCTCCGAAGCTGCCGCCGGCATTTCCCACGATCAAATTCGTGCTGCTGTTGCTGCCGCCACTTTGGGTAAAGCTTCCTGTGCCGTGGAACCCCACGTATTCGAAAAGACCAACCGACAGTGCTGCGCTTCCGCTCAGCGTGTACGTGCCGGTATCGGCTGAGTCGTGCCCTATAAACAGCGACCCGCCGCTGGGAATGGTGTTGGCGCCGCCGCTTTGGTCAATTTCTCCGACGGTGGGATTGGTATCGCTGGGAGCGCCGCTGGCTAATGTTTCGTTATTGGCGGTCAAACTATTTCCGGCCATCGACAGCGCAATGCTGCCGCCGCTGGTCGAATTAGCCGCCAGGGTTAAAGAGTTCAGCGTGATGGCTGGACCGGTGTAATCGTAGCTGACCGTCACGCTGTTTCCGTTGGCTAGCGCAATGGTGGCATCATCACCCGCGGCCGGCACCCCGGTCGGACTCCAATTTCCCGACACGCTCCAGTTGCCGCTAGCGCCCAAGCCATCAGGCCCAATCCAAGTAGGAGTTGCAGCCAGGGCCGGTGATCGCACGCAGCAAATGTAGATGGCCGCCAGAACCGA
>DASRSD010000116.1 GCA_035656635.1 Pirellulales bacterium | reverse complement strand
TCAAAACTGGACTTCCTTCAAGGGTGGCTGGGGTCGAGTGCCGCCGAGCCCCCAGTGAATAGGCTGCTGGGGGCTCCCTTCGGTCGACCCCAGCCACCCGATTCCTAGTTTTGAAACAGCCTGTTAGGAATTCAGCAGGGCAAGAAGTCGGCAAGAAATTACGGCAGCTAAGTTAATGTTCCTGAACTAACTTCTTTCTTGCTTTCTTGGCTACCTGATTAGCTGCCTTCTCTGTGTCTCTGTGCCTCCGTGGTGAGAATTGCCTTATTGCCGCGCTGGATTAAAGCACGCATAGCGGACGTCCCGCTCGCCGGGAAATAACGGCGGCACTTCTTTCGGGCAGCGGTCGATGATGTTCGGGCAGCGCGGATGGAAGGCGCAGCCCGTGGGCAAGTGAATTAAATCAGGCGGTTGGCCACGGATGGGCGTGAGCGCTTCCTGGGTAGCATCGAGCCGGGGAATCGATTGCAGCAGGCCCAGCGTGTACGGATGCCGGGGCCGGGCGAATAAATCGTCCACCGGGGCTTCTTCGACAAAGCGGCCGGCATACATCACGTTCACACGGCGGCAAATGTTGGCCACCACGCCCAGATCGTGCGTGATGAGAATGATGGCGGTCCCTTCGGCTCGCTGCAATTCTTTCATCAATTCCAAAATTTGGGCCTGAATGGTTACGTCCAGGGCCGTGGTTGGCTCGTCGGCAATTAGCAGGGCGGGCTTACAGGCCAGGGCCATGGCAATCATCACGCGCTGCCGCATACCGCCGGAAAATTGATGCGGGTAATCGTGAATTCGCCGGGCCGGCGCGGGAATGCCCACCCGCTCCAACATAGAAATGGCATGCTTCAGCGCTTGTTCGTGCGTGTGCCGCAAGTGCAATTGCGTGACTTCGGTTAACTGCTGCGCAATGGTGAGAAATGGATTGAGAGAAGTCATTGGGTCTTGAAAGATCATGGCGATGCGATTGCCGCGGATACTCGCCAATTTCCGCTGCGGCATGGCCAGCAAATTTTGCCCTTCGAAGATGGCCTGGCCGCTGGTAATTTTTCCCGGCGGCTGCGGCACGAGGCCCAAAATGGCCAAACTGGAAACGCTTTTTCCTGAGCCGCTTTCGCCGACAATGCCCAAGGTTTCGCCGGGCTCAATCGCCAGAGAAATACCGTCGACGGCGCGCACGATGCCTTCGTCGGTGCGAAACTCGACGCCGAGATTTTCGATTTCCAGAAGGGACATTTTGACGACCTTTTAGCCGCGACGGGCCAGCGGAGCGCGCGCCGTCATTTATTTTTCAATCGTGGATCCAGCGCGTCGCGCAAGCCATCGCCCAAAAAGTTCAACGAAAACAACGTCAGTCCCAGGGCCAAGCTGGGAAACACAAACAGCCACCAATAAATTTTCAGCGGGGAAATCACACGGAAGCCCTGGTTCGCCAACAGCCCCCAGGAAACCGCCGGCGCTTGCACTCCCAAGCCCAAAAACGACAAAAACGCTTCGAACAACATCACCTGCGGAATCGTAAGCGTCAGGTACACAATTACAATGCTAAACACGTTGGGAACCAAGTGACGGAAAATGATGCGCCACCGCCCGGCGCCGATGGTGCGGGCCGCTTCCACAAATTGCTCGTGCTTCAGTGAAATTACCTGCCCACGCACTACCCGGGCCATCGTCAGCCAGTAAATGGCCCCCACGACAACAAAAAAAATCGTAATACGATCGATGCCATGTACTTCTAACCAATCCTTGACCGTCATGCCGCCAAGCCAAGCTACCTTCGTCGAATCTTCACCGAGAATCGTCACCAAAAAAATCACCAAAAAAATAAACGGGATGGAATACAGCACGTCGACCAGCCGCATCATGATGTTATCGATGCTGCCGCCAAAATATCCGGCGATCGCGCCGTACGAAACGCCAATCACCAAAGATACCAACGTGGCAACTAAGCCCACGATCAGCGAAACACGTGCGCCCCAAAACAAGCGGGCCAGAAGATCGCGGCCGAGTTCATCCCGACCCAAGAGGCTGTTGAGCGACCATTTGCCGAATAGCTGCACCCGCAATTTCACCAACGCCCGGTTGAAGCCATTGATGTCGCCGAATTGCTTGTTGATCCAATCCGCGGCGGCGGCAGCTTCGGCGCTGCCGGATTTGTCGACTTTAATTGTTTCGACGAACAGTGGCCTGGCCATCGGCGATGAAAAGCTAATGCTGGTATCGACGGCATACGGCGATTGCAGCGGCAATATGGGCGTAAGAAACGCCAACAGCGAAATGACAATCAGAAACACCAGCGATACCACCGCCACCGGATTCCGCCGCAACCGCCGCCAGGCATCCCGCGCCAGCGAAACGCCGTGAATTTGCTCCGCTTCCTTCAGCAGCGCGGCGTAGCGTTCAAGTTCGGCGGATTGTGTCATCTTGCTAACCTATTTACGTCTCTAATTTACCACGGAGACACGGAGGCACAGAGACAGAAAGCAGGATTCGATATGCAGGAATTCAGCATGTGCGATGTTCTTATCCAAAATCTTACAACTCATCATTCCCCTCTCCGTGTCTCTGTGTCTCCGTGGTTCATTAATAGACAACAGTTCAATTTAATTTCACGCGCGGATCAAGCGCGGTGTAAGCGATGTCTACAATCGTGTTCATCACGTACAGCAGCACGGTGTACAGCATCACCAGGCCCATGGCCACGGTGTAATCGCGCTGCGTGGCCGATTGCACAAAGTGGTAGCCCAAGCCCGGAATGGCAAATACATATTCGATAACAACCGAGCCGGTCAGAATGCCCGCCACGGCTGGCCCCAGGAACGAAACGACCGGCAGCATGGCGCCTTTCATGGCGTGCCGCAGCACCACGGCGCGCGTCATCAGACCTTTGGCATAGGCGGTGCGAATGTAATCCTGATGCAGCACATCCAGCATGCCGGTGCGCACCAGCCGAGCAATTTCCGCGGCGAAGGTGGCTCCCAAGCACACGGCCGGCAACACCAAGTGCAGAGGCGAGCCCCAGCCTCCGGCCGGAAACACGGGCCAAATGAAAACGAGCAAAATGATCAGCAGCCCAGCAATCACAAAATTCGGGACGGCAATACCGATGGTGGCCAGCGACATCAGCGAAAAATCGAGTACTCCGCCGCGCCGCACGGCGGAAATAATGCCGGCAGTTAATCCCAGCGCTAAAGCAAACCCCAGCGCCAACACGCCCAAGGTCGCGGAAACCGGAAATCCGGCGGCAATCACTTCCTTCACGGAAAAATCGCCCATCTTAAAGCTCAACCCAAAATCACCGTGCAAGTATTTTTCCAATTCGATGAGATATTGCTTCCATACCGGCAGATCGAGATTGTAGCGGGCTTCAATCGCTTCCTTGATGCCAATGGGCGGTTGCCGCTCGCTGCTGAACGGGCCGCCGGGCACAGAGTGCATCAAAAAAAACGTGACCGTAAACACCAACCACAGGGTGCCGGCCATCCACAGCAGGCGGCGGAGCAAAAACCAAATCACCCGCGGCCTCCCTGCTCCAAGAACTTCTTCTTTTCATTCGGGTCAATCCAAATTGGATCGAGCGGATGCAGATCGAGCAAATTCGGATAAAAGCCGTGCACGTAGGGGCGAACCATGTTCCGCGACACGCGATAATAAATCGGGATGATCGGCAGATCGTCCATCAGAATCACTTCTGCCTCGTGCAAATATTTCATCCGCTGGGCTGGGTCATGCTCCGTCTTGGCCGACGTAATCAGCTCGTCGTATTTTTTGTTCGACCAGCCGGTTTGGTTGTTGCCGCCGTCGGTCACGAACATGTCGAGGAACGTGTTGGGGTCTAAATAATCGCCAATCCAACCGCCGCGGCAAACATCATATTGCAAGTTGGCGGAGGCCGACAGCCAGGAATTCCACTCCATGTTTTGCAAGCCCACGTCAATTCCCAGGTTTTCCTTCCACTGGGCCTGCATCACTTCCACAATGTTTTGATTCAGCTCATCGGTGTTGTACAAAATTTCGATTTTGCGAAAGCCCTTGCCGCCGGGGTAACCCGCCTCGGCTAATAGTCGACGCGCTTTCTCCGGATTGTATTCCGGGCATTCGAACGATTCGTATCCAGGCAAGCCGGGGGGCACCAACGTGCGGGCCACCACTTCGCCGCCGCGAATCACGCCTTCGGTAATTTGCTTTTTATTGACGGCCATGGCCAGCGCTTGGCGGACCAGTTTGTTATCCAGCGGCGGCCGCGTGCAGTTGATGCGGTAAAAATCGCAAGTGTATTCCGGCGTGTGCAAAAAATCGGTCCGCTTTTGGGCCAGAATGTCCGGCACGGCGGTCGTGGGAACCAGCGGAATCCAATCGACCTGGCCACTCAAATACATATTGAAGGCCGTGGCCGAAGATTCAATGGGCAGCGAATCGATGATGTTGCACTTCACATTTGCCGCATTCCAGTACAACGGATTTTTCACCATTCGCAGCCGAGAACGCACGACCCGGCTTTCCAGCTTGAAGGGCCCATTGGTCACGGCGTGTTCCGGCTTGGTCCAGCCTGGGTAGCCGTACGTTTCCACGCAGCGCGGATTAGTGGGAAACAAAGGATAAAAGCCGACCAATTGCAAATAGTACGGGGCCGGCGCTTTGAGATGCACTTGCAGCGTCCGGTCGTCCAGCGCCTTGACACCCACTTCGCTAAAATCGAGCAGCACTTCTTTACTGGGTTCCGCTTCAGGGATTTTAGCAGCCGACTTTACCCAACTCGGCGGCGACCATTTTGCCCGATCGCGCTCCGTCACGTTTTGGAATGCGCGCTGCTTGCCGTCAATCTCGATAACATACACCGGCTCCGGCTTTTTTTCCGACTCTTTCTTTGCTGCTCCCTGCGTCGATTGATCGTCGCGGGAAGCTTTCGCCCCCTCGGGCTCCGGCGGCTGGATGATTTCAACCAGCTTGCCGTGCAACACAATTCCGCGCGCAAACGGCAGGGCATCTTTCGGCCGCTCGTGCAGCTCGATTTCCACTTTGTCGCCGGGTCCAAACTGCTTGTTGGTGTACCGCTCCCCATTTTCCAAATACCAATGCTGATAGGTGTACTCGGTGGCATGCAGCGGATCGAGCATGTGCCGCCACTGCCAGGCAAAATCGCCCGCCACCACCGGCGAGCCATCGGTCCATTTGGCGTTGTCGCGGAAATGGAAGGTGTACGTCATGAGGTCGGGCGAAACATCCCAACTCCTAGCCACGCCAGGAATCGGATGCAAATCTTTAGGGTCCAAGTTTGTCAGTCCCTCGAATAGGCCGACAATCACTCGCCCTTCGGGCTGCCCCAGCGCTAATGACGGGTCGATGGAACGAATTTCCGTATTGTTGACGAATGTGAAATCTGCCGGCGGTTCCGATTTGCCCGCCAGCGCCCAGGCCGTAGCCGCTGCCAGCAGCAAAATTAGCGACACCGCAAACCAGCTTCGTCCGCGAAACTTCATCAGCGTTGCTTTCGTTTTAGACAGTGGCTTTTTTGAGAAGTGGCCCACCGAGCGACCGGCCAGTCGCTTTATTTCTACGCTGTTTAGGGGTTGTTGGTCCACGGGTCATGCCCGGAGGGTGGCCGGGGTCGAGGCCGCCGAGCCCCCGGAAAATTGAAGCACTGTGGGCTCACTTCGTTCGACCACAGCCACCCTAAGTGCAATTCGGCGTTAACAGCCCGACTGTGCCGGTCGGGCACTTACTGACCGCTCGTCAGTTGATCGCTGATCAGTTTTTTCACCAGCAGGCCCGCTTCATCGTACGCCTTTGTCCCTTCGAACCGATGCTCTGTCCCGTCTCGGTCGTAAACGAACACGGCGGGAATCGACGGCAAATTCATTTTTTTCAGCAGCGTGTCAGACGGTTCGGCACCCAGCACGTTTTCGAAGCTGGCGTGATGGCTGCTAAGAAATTCCCTAACGCCACGCTCTACATCTTCCGGCTTGCCTATTCCTTCGAAATCAAAACTTAGCGAAATGCACGCCAGTTGGTCCGGATTGTACTTCTGGCTCAGTGCGACCAATTTGGGAAATTCCTCGACACATGGCGGACAAGCGGTACTCCAGCAATCCATTACGACTACCTGGCCGCGATGGCTGGCGATCAGTTTTTGAATGCCGTCGTAATCGAGAATTTGCAGACTGATTAACTGTCTCATACCACGGGCTGCATGATTCGCAGCGCGGTTTCCGCAACCCGAGATACCGCTGGCCAGCAGCGCCACCGCCGCCGCGATCAGATATAATCCAGCGCACAATTTCATGTCCGCAGTGTACAGCATCGTAATGGGAAATGTCGAATGTGGAATGGGGAATGAGGAGGTCGGAAGCCGAAAGCTAGAAGTTTGAATCTCCGCTTGTTAACGCGCGCGGCTCAGTTTTTCATCCCCATCACCCGCTCATTCCCCATTCCGAATTTCCCACTCCGCCCCATGTCCTTCACCCAAGAGCGCCACAAGCCGCCGTCGCCGCTGGATCGCCCGCGAGAATTGATCATCGCCTGTGCTCCGCTGCGCAGCAACGTGAATTTGTCGCACATCATTCGCCTGGCCGGTTGTGCTGGCCTGCCGCGAGTAATTGGCTGTGGCCACGCCAAGCTGATCGAAAAAATCGCCCGCGATGGGGCCGACACCGTGCAATTGGAAATCCGCCGCACGTTGCCGCCGGTGCTGAAGCAACTGAAAAGCGACGGCTTTCAATTGGTCGGCCTGGAGCAAACCACGGGCGCGGAAAGCCTGACCGATTTTCAATTCCAGCGCCGCACGGCTTTGGTCGTGGGGAATGAACGTGCCGGGTTGAGCGAGGAAGAATTGGCCGCCGTCGATCGGGCAGTGGAAATTCCCGTGTACGGATTGCCCTACGCTTACAACGTCCACACGGCCGTGGCGATGGCGGTGTACGAATACTGCCGCCAATTCCCGCGCGGTTAGGCGCGTCACGTAGCCGCGTTTCTCCGCTCACGTAGAGCAGTCTCTCCGAGACTGCTAGGAGCCCTCCGAAAGCTTTGAACATCCACCAAAACCGAGTCTCGGAGAGACTCGGCTACGTGGGAGAGACTCGGCTACGTGTAGCGGCTGTGGTATCATCCTCGTCCATGCGTGATTTTCAGTTTTTTGATCCGCGGCAAGATGTGGCAGTTGCCTATGGAAACCTGCCGCACTGGGCGCAAGCGGGCACGCTGGTGTTCATCACCTGGCGAACGGCCGATTCGCTGCCCGCACCCGTTCTGGCCCGAATTGCCCAGGAAAAAGCCAAACTATTGGAATCGTTTGGGCTGGATACGGCTGAGAATTATAAAGCGCAACTGGCGAAATTGCCGGTCCACGAGCGCGCCCAAGTGCAATGGGCCATGTTCGAAACTTGGGATCGGCAACTGGATGCCGGCGCCGGGCGTTGTGTGCTCAAGCAGCCCGAGCTATCGCAAATTGTGGCGGACAGCCTGCTCCATTTTGACGGCGATCGATATTTGCTGACCGACTTCGTCGTGATGCCCAACCACGTTCACCTATTGGTTGCCCTGGCCACGGAAGAAGCGTTGTGGGAACAATGCACATCGTGGAAGCGGTTTAGTGGTCGGCAAATCAATCAAAAATTGGGACAAACCGGCGCGTTCTGGCAGGTCGAGCAATTCGACCATCTGGTGCGCAATCCGGAACAGTTTGAGCACTACCGTCGCTACATCGCCGCCAATCCCCCGAAAGCCCATTTGCCCGAGGGAGCTTATCGTTGGTTCTCGAAGGATTTGCGATCCGCGTAAGCGCTTCACGTAGAGCAGTCTCTCGGTTCACGTAGAGCAGTCTCTCCGAGACTGCCACCGAGTCTCGGAGAGACTCGGCTACGTGGCGCTTCACGTAGCCGCGTTTCTCCGAAACGCGACCGCGAGTCTCGGAGAGACTCGCCTACGGCTATAATGCAGGCATGCGAAAGATCGCGGCTTTCTTTACAGGCTGTTTCAAAACTAGGAATCGGGTGGCTGGGGTCGACCGAAGGGAGCCCCCAGCAGCCTATTCACTGGGGGCTCGGCGGCACTCGACCCCAGCCACCCTTGAAGGAAGTCCAGTTTTGAAACAGCCTCTTA
>DASRSD010000115.1 GCA_035656635.1 Pirellulales bacterium | reverse complement strand
CGAAGTCAGCCGACTCGTTTTGCGTAGCCGGCCCGCGGCTGCGGATGCCGGCTCGGAAATTGTCGTCAGCGGCGGGCATGCTGAACCCGTAGCGCCGTGTGGTTGTCCGATCGGCACGGCCATTGAAGTTCACAATTTGTTCTTCAACACGCCGGTGCGGCGAAAGTTTTTGCGGACGCCTCAAACCGAAATGGGGCATGCTGCCGAAGCATTCACACGGGTCGCGCTGGCGTTTCCAAACATTCAATTTAAGCTTCGACAGAACGACAAAACTGTCTATGAACTGCCGCCGGTAACTGCCTGGAGCGAGCGGATTGCGGCCATTTTTGGCGGTGAATTGGCCGATGCGCTAATTCCTGTGGAAAGCGTCGATGACGCGGTGCGACTGACAGGCTATGCCGCTCATCCCAGCCAAACTCGCAGCCATCCGCGAATGCAATATGTGCTGCTGAACGGTCGGGCTATTCGCGATCGGGCTTTGCAGCATGCCTTAAGCGAGGCCTATCGCGGTCTGGTTCTCAGTGGGCGGTATCCGATTGCGTTTTTGCGGATCGAAATGCCACCGGAAGCCGTCGACGTGAACGTGCATCCGACGAAGCTGGAAGTGCGGTTCGCAGATTCCGGCCGATTGTACAGTCAACTCTTGGGCACGCTGAGAACGAAGTTTTTGACGGTCGACTTGAATACGAAACTGCGGCCGACGGCACCAACCTCGGCGGTGCAACTGCAACCGCAGGTGGGAATCAGCGATCCGACGTTCGCCATGGATGAATCGCAAATGCAGCGACAGCGCGACCAGTTGGTGGCCTGGGCGAAGGGGGAATTAGCCGGACAGAGCGGTGAGCTCCCAACCAGCCCGGTCGAGCCGTGGCTGCTGGCCAACGATCAATCAGACAGCGCTCGCGACCGCAAACCCTTGGAACTGGTGCGGATTGATCGGTCACAGTTTCCAGCCCACTTGCAGAGCCCTACCGCTCCGGTCGGAAGCAACGGCGCCGAACGAACCGGGCAGTCGGAGGTTAGAAGCGCGTCCGAAGCCATCGGGGCCAGCGCGGGGCACCGGCCAGAAATCATCGATCACTCTCCTGTGCCGGCGATGCAGGTTCATAATCGTTACTTAATAGCGGAAAGCAACGAAGGAGTGATCGTCATCGATCAGCACGCCCTGCACGAGCGAATTCTGTATGAGCAATTGCGCGAACGTGTTCTGGCGGGCACGTTGGAAACGCAACGGTTATTGGTGCCAGAAACGGTGGATTTAAGTCCTGCCGAAGCGGCGACGGCGCTGGCCAACGCTGATCTGTTGGCAAAATTGGGGGTGGAGGTGGGCACCTTTGGCGGCGATACGGTTCTGGTTACCTCCTATCCGGCGATGTTGGCGAATTTTCGGCCGGCCGATGTGCTGCGCGATCTGGTGGCGCGGCTATTGGCAGAAGGCAAAGCACCCGACCGCCGCGATTTGGTCGACGAACTCTTGCATATGATCGCCTGCAAAGCGGCTATTAAAGCCGGGGATCGATTATCCGCGGAGGAAGTGGCGGCGCTGATTGAAATGCGTCATCTGGCTCAAGATAGCCACCATTGCCCCCATGGCCGGCCAACCGCCCTGGTGTTTACCCGGGAAGAATTGGATCGCCAGTTTTTGCGAACCTGACGAGCGGAACAGAGGGAGGAGCAAACAGCGAGAAAGATAGGTCGTCGCCTGATTTGGCCACTCAGCGATGTAGCGACGGCGGTCCTCAGCCGTTTTTGTTCGAGAAAACAGCAGGCGTCTGGGGACAGACGCCACTACATTTTTCAAATTAGGCGACCACCGAAAGTTAGTGACCATTTCGGCCATCCGCTGGGGCAACGTATAATCTAACTGCCCGGCATCGTGGTCTGGGCCGGATCAGCGTTAGTTCCTGTGGTACAGGCCGACAATCATCTATTTTCATTTCCTCATCCTTTCGATCCTTTTCTCGAACCTTCCATGATTTGCGTTTCTATTGGCCGCGGCCGGCATCGGCATATGATCGCGGAGCATCGTCACTTGGTTAGCCAGGGAGCGAAGCTCGTTGAACTGCGATTGGATTACATCAATGGAAAAATCAATCTTAAGCGGATCATGGCGGAGCGGCCCTGTCCGATTGTCCTCACCATCCGTCGCGACATCGATGGCGGCAAATGGAAAGGGACCGAGCAAGAACGGCACATGCTGCTGCGGGCGGCAATTGTCGACGGCGTGGACTACGTTGACTTGGAAGAAGACACCGCCAAAGCGATTGGCCGGTATGGAAAAACCAAGCGCATTGTGAGCTTTCACGATTTCCGCCAAACTCCGGACGATCTGGCGGCCATTCATGCGCGATTGGCCGCGCTGGACCCAGACGTGATCAAAATCACGACAATGGCCAACAGTCCGCACGATAATTTGCGGATGATGCAGTTGGTGCAATCGGCGAAGGTTCCGACGGTGGGCATGTGCATGGGCGATTTGGGAACCCCATCGCGAATTTTATGTGGCCGATTTGGAGCACCATTCACGTACGCTTCGTTCCATCACGAGCGGTTGCTGGCGCCGGGCCAACTTAGCTTCGAAGAAATGTCCACGGTGTACCAGTACGACAAAATCGATGCCAATACCATGGTGCTGGGAGTGATTGCTGATCCGATCGGCCATAGCTTAAGTCCGCTGGTGCACAATTCCGCACTCAGGCAGACAGGAATCAACGCCGTGTACGTGCCGTTTCGGGTGCCGGCGGAGCATTTGGATCAGTTTTTGGCGGACGCCAAGCAATGGGGCATTCATGGCCTGAGCGTCACCATCCCACACAAGGAAGCAGTGCTTAAGCGATTAACCAAATTTGATCCGTCGGTCAAAAGTATTGGCGCGGCCAATACGTTGGTGTTCGAAGGCAACGATGTGATTGGCTATAACACCGATTTTCGTGCTGCCTTGGAAAGCGTCGAGCGCGGCGTGCATGCCATCAACAAAGCGGAGTCCGAGCAGCATTTAGCCAGTGCGCAATCCACGGCGGCCGAACGCCCGTCGACGGAAGAGAGCTTGCAGGGTAAAACGGCGCTGCTTTTAGGAGCCGGTGGCGCTGCCCGTGCAATGGCCTATGGCCTGAAAAAAAACGGCGCGAAAGTAGTCATCACCAGCCGAACGCTAAAACGCTCGCAGCAGCTGGCCCAAACCATGGGCTGCGATTGCATCGATTGGGACAACCGGCACGCCATTTCCCCAGACATCGTTATCAACTGCAGCCCCGTGGGCATGCATCCCAACGTGGACGAAACGCCTTATGCCCGGGGCCATTTGCGCTCGCCGATGGTGGTGTTCGACATGGTTTACAATCCTGAGAACACGCTGTTGATTAAGGATGCCAAGGCGCAAGGCTGCAGTGCGGTGACCGGCGTCGAAATGTTTGTCCGGCAGGCATTGTTGCAGTTTAAGTTGTTTACCGGGCAGAGCGCTTCCTGGGAATTAATGCGGGATACGCTGAAACGCGCCATCGGGCCGGCAAAAGTGTGATGTGCGCTAATCCATGTAGCGAGTTTCCCATGGCAACGTTGATCGTGCTGATCGGCTATCGCGGTTCGGGCAAATCGACCGTGGCACGGTTGACGGCGTTGCAGCTAGGCTGGGACTGGGTTGATGCCGACGTGGAAATTGAGCTGCGTGCCGGAAAGTCGATTGCGGCAATTTTTGCGGATGAGGGAGAAGAAGTATTTCGAGATTTGGAAACAGTGGTGTTGGATGAATTATTACAGCGCGATAAAACCGTGTTAGCGTTGGGGGGCGGCGTGGTCTTGCGAGAAAAAAACCGGCAGCGGCTGGAGCAAGCCGTGGCGATGCAGCGAGGAAAAATTGTGTGGTTGCAGGCGGCGCCGGAAGCGCTTTGGGAGCGAATTCAGGCCGACGCCACGACCGCGGCGCGGCGGCCGAACCTGACGGCCGCCGGCGGTGTCGAGGAAATTCGACAATTGCTAATGGTGCGTGAGCCATTGTATCGGGCCTGCGCCAACTCGATCATTCGCACGGAAGAAAAAACGGCGGCCGAAGTGGTGGAAGAGATTTTACGTGAAATATGAAAATCGTTGATTTACGCAGCGATACGGTGACGCGCCCCACGCCACAAATGCGGCAGGCGATGGCGCAAGCCGAAGTGGGCGATGACGTGTTGGGAGATGATCCGACCGTGCTGCAGTTGCAAGCCCGCATCGCCGAAATGCTCGGCAAAGAAGCGGCGCTGTTTGTGCCGTCGGGCACCATGTCGAATCAGATCGGTGTGCGGATTCACTGCCAGCCTGGGGACGAATTCATCTGCGAATCGGAATGCCACATTTACCGTTACGAGCAAGGGGCTTATGCGCAACTGAGTGGTTTGGTGACGCGCACGGTGCCCGGTGAATTTGGCGTGCTGCAGCTGGAGCAATTGACAGGATTGATTCGCGGCGGCGACGATCATTTAGTAAACACTCGGCTGATATGTTTGGAAAATACGCACAATCGTGGCGCAGGAAAAATCCAACCTTACGACGAACTGGAACGGATTTGCCGCTGGGCGCACGAACACGGCCTGGCCACACACTTGGATGGGGCACGGCTGTTCAATGCCGTGGTGGCCACAGGAATACCGGCTGCCAAGTGGGCGCAGCAATTCGACACGGTAAATGTCTGTTTTAGCAAAGGATTGGGCGCCCCCGTGGGGTCGGCATTGGCCGGATCGAAGGAATTGATTGCTAAAGCACATCGTGCGCGCAAACTTTTTGGTGGCGGCATGCGTCAAGCGGGCATCATTGCTGCCGGAGCGCTGTACGCACTGGAGCAGCATGTCGATCGATTGGCGGAAGACCATGCCAGTGCGCAAATTTTGGCCG
>DASRSD010000114.1 GCA_035656635.1 Pirellulales bacterium | reverse complement strand
CCCCCCCCCCCCCCCCCCCCCCCCGCATTTTAACAGCAATGAGATAGAGACCGATGAGTCTCTCTGGGCTAGACATATTGCTGGAGACACAACAGCGTTTTCCACCCTCTATTCTCGGTGGAATCACAAGTTAATTTCTTTCTTTCAAAAACGCCTCTGCTGTTCTGAGCATGACGCAGAGGATTTTGCCCAGAAGACTTGGTTCCGGCTATTTAGAAAAGAACGCCGGGAACAGCTATCCTCTTTCCGCTGGAAGCTTTACGCGGATGCGCGGGAGGGAAAATCAAGATTTTGGCATTCGCGTGAATCCAGAAATCCTCTCTTGAGGGCCGATTCATTTACGCCTTACGACTCTATTATTCGCACGGAAATTGAACTCAGTGAAAGTGTGGCCAGATCAGAACTTGTTCAACATATTCTCAAATTTTTTTCGGAAGAGGATTGTCTCTTACTTTTTTGGCGATTCTATCTCGGTTTAAGTTTTATTGAAATTGGCGCTCGCCTTTCGATGACTCGTCAGACGGCACAGCAACGGATTGCAAAGATCATCGCCATCGCGAAAAGAAAATTCTCGAAAAATTTTTGCTGATATTTGGCATTTTTCGATTTTTTTCCCACGTTACTTATTAGAGGCGTCGCTTCACGCTCTTGTCCGCGACGCAAGCGCCAACCGCCCATGCTCGCGGTGGGCGGTTGGCTTTCGGGCTAGTGGTAGGTCGGGACAACGGATTTAGTCGGGCCTCCTAGCCCGGAAGTTAATGGATTGCAGACCGGGGGACGGAGTCTTTTTCGCGGGTGAAAGTCCAATATCGCGGGGAATCGCGGTACGGACCTGTTCCCTTGGCCAGTTGCTTACCGGCCAGTGGATCAGCCACGTCGGAACGGTTTATGAACGTGACGGCAACCTCGAGATTGCCGAGAGTACGACGCTGAACACAGAGCCGTGTTCGGTAACGAAAAAATGTATCAAGGGAGTGCAGTCGCATCCGTTAGTCGAACGGATCGCAAGTTATCAGGGACGGGTCTGGATCAGCCGGCTCAGCCAATGGCATGCGGTCGATAGTTCGGCCCTTACGCAAAGAGTGCTGGAGCAAATCGGCAAGCCTTATGACGAAATCGGCTGTCTGGTTTGCGGCACAGGGATTTTGAAATATCTGTGGAACTTTACGCCGCACGCCGAGTTTTGCAGTGAACTCCGTTTGCTGTTGGTCGGCTGGCCCGAACGTAATTGGTGCGGTCGAATATCGCCAGCGGAACTGGCTCGAGCGGAACAAATGTTTTCGCCCTTAGTCGCATGGGAAACAAATGGCATTCCAATATCTCATTGACCAATTCAATTCCCTGCATGTTCCCATTTCGTATTTGTTGGTTGGCATCGGCGGTTATTTGTTAGGGGAATGGCGTTGCAGCGAATAGTTTTTTGGTTGGCACTGGCCAGTACGGCAAGTGCGATAAGTGCAATAAGTGCGGCGCAGATCGATGTCCCGGTTTCACTGCGACAAGAAAATGATCGCACCGGCTCTTGCGCCCACGCAGAAATTGTAACCCAGTTACGATTTCTCGGTGAACCCGACGAAGCCAATCAATGGTGGACCACGCATAGCGGCGGAGAAAATGCTTCGCACCTTAACGCGGAAATGGACGCCGCAGCCATCAACCATGTTGACGGCCACACCCTCGAGTTCATTCGAGAGGCTAATGCAGCCGGACACCTCGTTCAAGTCGAAGTCTATGCCGGCCTTTGCACGCATGCCCTGATCGTGAGCGACATCACGTCCAGCTTCGTACGGCTCATCGATTGCAATCACGTCAAACGCGATTGGCAAATGCCGCTGAACGATTTCAAAACTTATTGGACGGGCTGGGCATTTTACCTTGAAAACTAACGACGTTTCGGAACTGCGCACGGATTTGAAAGCGTTGATTGAAAAGCTAGACCGGGTCTTGTTTGGCGATCCGCCAGAGACCGCCGGCCTCATCGTCAAGGTGGACCGATTGGAACAGTCCGAAATGCGCCGTCGATGGGGATTTCGCGTATTGGTAGCCAGCGTGCTGGGCCTGATCGGCAAAGCGCTGATTGCCTACTTTGCAGCAAAGTGAGGTTTGAAATGTTTCGTTTTGGATTAGTCGGTTTGATTTTGGCCTGTTGCTTCACCGCTCGGGCTGAAACTTCTCGGGCCACGGTGGACGAGCGTGAAGCTCGCCCCATCACGAATTGCGACAGCAGTTGCCCGCGGAAGGATTATCAGGACGTTGTGACTCCGGTTGTGACTCCTGGCAGTCCGGTTGCGCCGCCCGTGGAAAGCGGACCGGACAAGGCCACTGGCATTGTGTGCTTAGTGGTGGCGGCTGCGTTAGGTTTGCATCGCGAGGCAAATAAACACTCGCGTAAGTCGTCCTAGAGGAGAGCGTATGTTTTTGCAGGAAAAGACAGTGGTTTTGGTTTTGGGTTGCATGGTTGCGTACTTTGTGGCGCGGCAAATCGTGACGTGGTATCGGCAGATTACGAATCGGCACAAGGGTGCGGTTCGTCTGGCCGAGTGGGCTCGAGGTTATGGTTTGACCCGATTGCCCAATATTCTTTTGGACTATGGCACCGGTGATTTTGTGGGGGCCGCTGAGCAAATTGAAGAGTTTGTCCAATTACTGGAAAAGGCTCCGGGCGAAGTGGAAAAAGAATTCGACAGTGTGTTTATGAACGTGCTGGCGAAGAAATTGGCCACACAAACCGGTTTGGCCGTGGTACAAGCCGCGGTGACGGATGCGACGAAGTCTAAGTCTACTTCTACTGCTAGTTAGTTCAGGTTGCGACACCGGACACCACGTACTGGCGTTCACCGCTAAGTGGTGTCCGGTTTGTCAATCCGACAAACAAATCATTCAATCTAAAAATCTCGACATCGATCTCATCGACGTGGATGCTCAGCCGGAGACGGCACGCCAGTATGGCGTGACTTCGATTCCGGCTTATTTTATTGACGGAGTCCGTATGCAAAACTTGCATGCGGTGCAAGAGTGCCTGAATCATTAGTCCCTCATGGCGGCACGCCTGGCGGTTCATCCGGCCAGGTGCAAGTCAATTCTAGCGGCGTGTTCAGCGGTGTGGACGCTGGCACTGTGGGGCTCTCAATTCTCGCCGCTCCCATCGTCAACGATGCGTTGGACGCTTTGACAGACAGCAAAGCGGCTCCGCTTTCGATTGACTACGGCGGAACGGGCGCGAATCGCAATAATGCGATCAATGCCAATTTTATCCTTGCCGGACCACCCGACACTGTCGGCGGCGAACCACTGTGGCGATCACTGGTCACTGCGGATTTACCAGCATTGACCACTGGCAGCGCGATCCAAAAGGCAGATGGTGCGGGCGGGTTGACGGCGGCGACACCGGGAACGGATTTCGTTGCCCCGGGAACAATCGTTATTCATAAAACCGATGGGACAAGCGATTCGTCTAAAACATCACTAGATGCTGCAAAAACGGCAGCCATCGCCGGCCAGAAAATTTCTGTTGGCCCCGGTGCTTATAGTGCCACAGCGAGTATTTTGAAAAATGGCGTGGCTTGGGATTTTGCGGCTGGCGCTTCTGTATCGGTAACTTCCGATACAGTGGAATTGTTTGGCGATGGTGGTGAGGCGATCGTTTGCAAAATAACGGGCCACGGCGATTTCACTTCCCAAGTTGTAACAACAGATTTCGGCTCAAACAATCTAATTCATATCCAAAATGCTAACACGGATATTTATTTAGAGGGCCACTCATTTACCATGCACGGCAGTTCGGATGCGAACTGCTCAGTTTTATTGCAGGAAGCCGGTCGAGTACGTCTGCATGGAAATGTGCTATCCGATGGTGGTACTGACTATACGATCTGGTGGAAAAATGGCGATTTATACGCGGAAGGCGATAGCGCAGGTGGACCATCAACGTATTGTGTCTTCGATTCCCAGGTGGATGCCGCGCCAACCAGTACGCCAGACGGCCAGATTGGAAACGCCTATCTGAATTACAAGCACATCACAGGAAATATAGGCGTTGCAAACCCTGGCCTCGATACTTCGGCGGCAGCCTGGATTCAGGCCTCGCTAATTGACGGCGGCGATATTTATGACCAGAGCGGCAACAACAAAATCTACATCGAGTCTGAAAAGGGATATGGAACGATTCAGAGTACATCGGGGACTGGACTCTGCTATATAACGCTGCAAAAGCATTCGGCCGATGCCTCGGGCGGGGCTTTCCCTCAATTCATTGGTTGGCACACAGGAACTTTGCGTTATTGGGTCAATCATGTTGACCCCAACGGATTTGGGGGTGATGCTTCCGCCGGTGGTTCCATCGTCATTTTTGGCGGTGCCGCAGATTTGATTTTTGGTGACTACACCGGAACGTCGACCAGCGTTGGGATCAAAGTTAAGGGCGGTGCGTTAAATCTCTGGAACCTATTCGGCCTGGATGTTTCAGCAAATTCCAGTACTGATGCCATCACAGTAAGCGGCGGGGTATGCAGCATTTTATCCGGTTCGTTTATCAGCAACTCCGGGAAGAATGATTTCGTTCAAAGTTCCGGGACTCTGACTGTTGCCAGCGGTGTAAGTGGCAGTGGTGCGGGAAATGCTTGGAAAACCTCCGGGACGGTGAGCAAACAACCAATTTGGGGCGTGACACCAAGTACAACCTTCGCCTCGAATGCACTGGGATTAACTTACCCCGCCAGCGGCACAGTGGTCGTTCAGGGTGGCGCGTTGGGCACGCCCGGTAGTGCAACATTGACGAATGCAACCGGCTTGCCCAACGCTGGTCTGCTCAATTCCAGCCTGACGATTGCCGGCCACAGTGTTTCGTTGGGCGGAACACAAGCAATTTCGATTGGCGATTTAACCAGCGGCGCAATTGCCGACGGATCGACGGCCACGACTCAGACTTTTGGCGATAACAGCACCAAACCGGCCACAACAGCTTATGTGGATCGTGTGATAGGCAGCGTGACTTTCGCACGCTCAGCGGGGACGGCCTACATCGTCACCGGAACTTCCGCTGCGGCCACATTTGGCACAACGAATCCGGTGTTCACCTGCCCCGCAACTGGAACCTATTTGCTCAACTGTCGTTTGCGAATAAATGACAATAGCACTGCAGACGATTACACCATGACATACAAATTGCGAAAGACTAGCGGTACACCGTCGGATATTGCGAATACTCAGGACACTTACGCAGTAGATGCTATAGCGAATGGCCTCAATTTTAATTGGGGGAATTACGTCACCACGACTCGCCCAGCTACTACAGCTTTAACAGCCGGCGACACCATTACAGTTTTCGTCAGTCAAGATGTTCCTGACGGTACGACAACAGTTGAAGAAGTCGATATTACGGCACAACGAATACAGTGAGTGAGCATGAGTGCTGAACCGTTTCAATTCAATCTTCAAACAACCGGCCAAACGTTATACGTCGTGGCATGGGACATAAATGGAAACGGTTGGGAGCCTGGCGGCTCCACGTTTATCACGTTCACGACAACGACGAGCAATTTCAAAATTGCAATGACGGAAGTTGGGTCAACCGGCTACTACATCGCACCATTCACCGCACCCGCCGGCTTCACACGTTGGAATTATTTCAAGCAACTCGGCGATTCACCGAACGCTTTGACCGATACATTGCTCGCAGTGGGAAGCGACTATTGGACAGGTACATCGTTCGGGCAAGCTGTTACGGCAAACGTGACAGTGAATCCTGTTAGCGTGACTGTGAGTGCGGGTCAAGTGAGTGAGTCGCCCATCACGGCATATCAGTATGCGGCATTTGGTCCCTATCAATTTGCCATTGTTGATTCGACGGGCTCTCCAAAGAATCTCTCTGGACATTCCATCACGTTCGTTGCTGAGACAAGCCAAGCACAGTTCTTGTGGGAGATCACTAGCTGTCCTATCAGCGGAGCGGGCAACAACGTTGTGACCGTGAACGAAGGTGCAACTCATACCGGCACAGCCGGCAAGTTTCGTTATGTATTGCGTGACTTGACGGAGAACTCTGTGCTTGCTCGAGGTCCGTTGGCAATTCCATCCGATGCAAACATCGAATAGTATACATAAGTACAGTACCTGTACAGATTCCCAAAGGTACTCCTGCCGCTTTGGCAGCCGGCGGTCTGCCAAGGCTTTTGCCCGTACATCCCATATAGTCCATCCATCTTAACATAATCCGGTAAATTGGGGTAGCTGGGCCGTCTTTGAGCCAAAATAGCCCCGTTCGTTACTATCTAAACGTACATCATATATGGATGTACAGTATGAATGCCAGTTCGAGGGATTGAACGGGAACGGGATGCGGCGCGTAAGGTTGAGAAGCGCCGCCAAGCCAATGTTGTCGTCATTCCACGCTGCGCCAATCTTGACCGCCGAACCGGATTAGAAGCCGACGATAAGGCTTGGCTGCAGTATTACTTCGGTAAAGATTCCGAAACGCCCGATCCGTTCTGGTACGCCTTCACCTGGCAGCAGACTGAGATCATTGATGCGATCGCGAGCGCCATCATTTACGTGTTGGATCAGGCAATAGCGGCCAGCCGCGGCGAAGGAAAGACGACTCTCGCGGAGCGATTGTTATTGAAATACGCCTTGCAAGGCGTGCTGCCCTATGCGGTATTATTCCAGGCAACTGGCGCACTGGCCGATAACTCGCTCGATACAATCAAGACGGTAATTGAGGAAAACCCTCTTTTACTCGCGGACTATCCGGAAGTTTGCGTTCCGGTTCGCGCCTTGGAAAACACGCCCAATCGCGCCCACTATCAGAGGGTTAGTGGCCATCGCCATGACAATGGCGAGGCATTCGATAGCGTCTCATCGAAGTTTACTTGGTGCGGGCAAGAGATAATCTTTCCGAAAGTTCCGGGTTCGCCATCGACCGGGGCGATCATCGCCACTCGCGGGCTGGATTCTGCGATTCGCGGATTGAAAAAACGTGGTAAGCGGCCACGCATTGCTCTGATCGATGATCCGGACACCGAGGAAACAGCTCGTAGCGAAGAGCAAGCCAAGAAATTAGAAGAAAAGATCGATCGATCGATCGGCGGACTGGGAAACCAGCAAGCCGGTATCGGTCGCATCATGTTGACCACGCTCCCCAACCGGAAGTGTACGTCAGCGCGTTTTACCGATCCCTCGATAAAACCGACGTGGAAGGGGAAACGATTTCGTTTTCTGGTCAAGCAGCCAGCCCGGTCAGAGCTATGGGCTGACTATGTGGCCATGCGAGCTGCGGAGCTGGAGTCGTATGCCGCCGGGACTTCCAAAGATCAGCATTGCCGTAGTTCCCATAGCTTTTACCTAGAGAATAAGGCCGAAATGGAGGCGGGCGCGGAGGTCGCCAATCCGCATCGTTTCAACGCGACAATTCTGCCGGATGGTAGCCAGACGGAAGTTTCAGCGTTGCAGCGGTATTACAACGAAGTGGCCAAAATCGGCCAGGATGCCGTTTCCACGGAGTATGATAACAATCCGCCGGAAGAAACCGGCCCGATTGAGTCGGGGATAACCGCGAACCGCATTCAGCGGCAATTAAGCGGTTTGGAACGTAAGAAGATCCCCGCTGGTTGCGTCAAGCTGACTCGAGGGATTGACTGTCGGAAGGTCGCATTGCATTGGGTGGTTCGCGCCTGGCGAGTGGACGGCAGCGGATTCACCATCGACTATGGCGTTCACGAAGTCAAAGGAACGAAGTTTGGTACGGACGAGGGTTTGGACGCTGCGTTGCGCCGCTCAATTCTCGAATATGTCGAAGAGAGTAAGGGACTGTATTTTGAAGAGGGGGCAGAAAGTCCTCGAATCATTGATCGCACCTTGATAGACGCCGGTTGGCGCACGGATGCGGTGTATTCGGCATGTGAAACGGCTGGTCTGGGCGTTTGGCCCGTGATGGGATTCGGCAAAAGTGCGGGTTGTACGCAGGCCAATTTCTCGGAAGTTCAAAAAAAGACAGTTGACCGCCAGCCTGGCGACGGCTGGTTTCTCAGTAGGCGGGGCAAGCTTTGGCTCGTCTGTGCCGATGCAGACCGCTGGAAAGCATGGGAGCATGATCGGTGGATGACATCGCCCGGTAAGCCGGGTTGCATGATGTTGTTCGGCCAGTCCAGTGAGGCCGAGCGGATGTCAACTGATGAGAAAGCCCATTTTTCATTCGCCAAACATATCTGCAATGAGATCGAGGTCGAAGATATCAAGGGACGGCGATTCGTCGCCAAGAGCGAAAACACTCACTGGCTGGATGCGAGTTACTATTCGGACGTAGCAGCCAGTATGGAAGGAATTCGGATTTTCAGGAAACCGTTGCCGGCACGAGTCGTCCGGCCTCCAAAGAGGAAAAGGATTGCATACCTATAAAAGGAAGCTATGAGTAGAAAAGGATCGAAAAACGTTATCGGCTCCGCCACAGCGGAGCCGAGCCGTTGTCAAAAATGCGGAAGCTCCAACCGCTGTCAATACACGAACAGTCGGTACGAGGATTACTCGGGCAAAGGCCTGGAGTTCGAGGGAATTTGGCGTCGCAACTGTGCTTGCCTGGACTGTGGACAGGCTCGCATCGACCGCGAAAAGGTTTATTCCAAAAAGTAACCAGGAATTGGTTACTTTCTTTTGGCTTATTGGCATTTTTGCCGATTTTTCCCACGTTACTTAATAGATGAGCTTCGCATCGGATCAACTCGCCGCAGTTCAGACCCTACTCCAACAGAATGTTGGGGTAGAGGAATGGCGGCATGAAGGTCGGATGGTCCGATATGCGGACCTGTTGAAGCAATATAGCTACTGGCAAGGGCTCGTGAATACTGAAAGCGGTACTCGGCCAGTAGTCAGCGAAATCAATCTTAGCGGGTTTTAATGAGCTGGTTTAAGTTTGGTTTCGGTGGCAGCGGCTACGACGCGGTCAAGGAAAAGAATCGGCGCGAAGCTCCGACCGGTATCCTGCGCAGCGAGGATGCGGAGTTACCGAATCTGTTTCGCAAGAAATTGCTGTCGGCTAGTCGCGACATCCATCGCAACTTTTCGATTGCCGCCTGGCTCATTCGCAAACACTTAGATTTCGTCAGCACTTTCAATTTCCAAGCCCGCAGCGGGAACGACAAACTTGATGCCCAACTGCAAAAGCTCGTTACTTGGTGGTCAAAACCATTTAATTTCGACGTAACCAGCCGCTTCGGACTCCAAAAGTTTATCCGACTGTCAGTAATGCGCCGCACCGTAGATGGTGACGTTTTTCTGCTGAAGCTGAAAGACGGTCGAGTCCAAGCAATTGAGGGTGATCGAATCCGGACGCCGGACGCCGGTATTCCACCGGAGACCGGTTATACGATCGCAGATTTTATTCACGGTATTCGTACCGATCCATTCGGCAAGCCCGTCCAATACTCGCTCTGTAAACGTGGCAAAGTAAGCGACGCCGGTGGTTTTCCGACACAGTTTATTTTTGAGCGACTACTCGATGCAAAAAACGTTTACCAATTCGGATATTTCGATCGGTTTGACCAAGTAAGAGGGGTGAGTCCGTTTGCTGCAGCAATTAACACGCTGCGGGATACTTACGAAGCATTCGATTACGCACTGGCCAAGATGAAGGTCAGTCAGTTGTTTGCCCTCTCCGTCTTCCGAGAGAAGTCGGCGGAGATGGGTTCGCATGAAACCATTTTAGATGGGGCTAGTGACAGTGAAGATCGATATAACGTCGACTTCGGCCGTGGCCCGATCTTCATGGATCTTGACCCCGGCGACCGGGCCGAATTCCTAGAGACAAAAACACCGTCCACCGAATTCAAAGAGTTCAGCGAAACGATGATCGGGGTGGCGCTGAAAGCGCTTGACATCCCTTATTCTTTCTACGCCGAAAACTTTACTAACTATAGCGGTTGCCGCCAGGCACTATTGCAATACGAGCTGGCGGCAAAAATCAAACGCGTCGACTTACAAGCATTGCTCGATAGCTTAACGGCGTGGCGCATTTCGCTCTGGATTCAAGACGGTTTATTGAAAGCGGACATTCGCGACTTGTCTTGGGAGTGGGTTCCGACCGGCGTTAGTTGGATCGATCCCATGAAAGAAGTGCAGGCGAATATTTTGGCCGTCGCTGCGGGACTCGATACGCGAACAGATATTTTGAAAGAGCAAGGGAAGGATTTCTACGCGATTGCCGCAACGCTCGCGTCGGAACAAATATTGTTGAAGAGTTTGGGTTTGTCGGTGAATACCCCGACGCAGGTTACGGAAACAGAAAATGCAGTTGCAGCGTAAAGTACCGGCAAAGGCTTGCCGTTTTTCGGCCGATGTCAGTTTAGGGTCGAATGGCGAGAACGCGAAGACAGCTCCCGTCACATTGTTGGCACGGACCGCTGAACCGGTTGACAGTTATTTTGGCCCCGTGGTTCACGATCTAAGTGGAATCACACCCTCGAAGCCGCGCATCCCGCTCGATTATTGCCACGACGATGAGCAAGTCATCGGTTACGCGAACAAGTTTGAGATTCAGGGCGGAGACTTTGTCGCCGCCGGCGCACTCGTGCCGTACAGTTCCGACCCAACCGATAAAGCAACCGAAGTAATTTACAAATATGGTGTCGGCGTCCCTTATGGGGCCAGTGTCTTTTTCGATGAACCGGTTCTCGAGCAGGTTGGCGAAGGTGGCACGGCAAAGGCCAATGGTCGCGATTATCCAGGACCGGTAACAATCATTCGTACATGCCGGCTGCGCGGAATTGCAATTTGTCCCTATGGTCGTGACGGTGGCGCTGAAACGGCAATGGGTTTCAAGGAGGGCGACGAAGTTGTCGCCACGATTTTAACAGAGGAAATGAAGGGAACGAATATGGAAGCTTCTAGCGAAGCCAAATCTGCAGAGGCTTCGGCCGAAGCTAAAACGGAGGCTCCAAAAGAGCCTGAAATGAAACAAGCTGAGGTCGCCAAGACCGTCGAAGCCAAAACGGATGAGGTCGCCAAGACCGTTGAATCCAAGGTTGAGGAAGTGCCTGACGCCGCGGCCACTTCTGTCGAAACAAAGAAAACAGGCCCCGAGTTCGTCGCGGCCTTCGGTGACAAAGGCGGAGTCTGGTTTGCATTAGGCAAGACGTTTGAAGAGGCACAAACCCTGTGTATCGGAGAACTGCGAACCGAATGCGGCCAACTATCAGCAAAGGTCCAAGAATTAACTATACAAGTTACTTCCACGAGAGGTGACACCCCGGTTAGTTTCTCGGCCGAGGCGGAGCCGGTCAAATCCGAATTGAATGAGACCGCTGCGCGAAACCTTGGTGGTCTCGCGAAGTTCGCCGCCACAATTAAGATTCCCAACTGATTCCCAACGGTTGTCCACTCGGCAAGGCGAACTAGAAATAGTTCGCCGCTAGTCGCGTGGATAACCGCCGTGAATCTCGAAAGAGAGTATGGCAGTTACTGTTACTACACTGCTCGACATCGCTAAGGCCAATGGCTCTGATGCGGCGGTCGGGCTGATCGAAGAGGTGCTTACATTTGCTCCGGAAGTGCAAATGGGGTCCGCTCGAACTATTAAGGGCTTGGGCTATAAGACCCTCGTCCGAACGAATCTTCCCACCGCTGCCTTCCGCAATGCGAATGAAGGTACGGCTTTGGTGAAGTCGACTTATGAAAACCGCGTGGTTGAGTGCTACCGGCTCAATCCGCAATGGGAAGCTGACAAGTCGGTTGCCGATGCGTATGAAGACGGAGCCCAAGCATGGATTGCTTTGGAAGCCGAAGGCATTATGCGTGGCGCTTTCATTCAGCTCAGTTCCCAGTTTTATTACGGCACTGGCACGGGCGGGGATACTAAAGGTTTCCCCGGTCTGTTGGCTGCTTATGACTCCACGAATATGGTGGTCGATGCTGCCGGGACAACCGACAACGTCGCCTCCAGTGTATGGGGCGTGAAATGGGGTCCGAAAGACGTGCAATGGGTCTACGGTCAGAACGGTGATTTAACCGTTACTGACCTTAGCGTCGTGCGCGTGACGGATTCCAACAGCAATCCCTACTCTGCCTATCGTCAAGAATTGCTGGCTTATCCTGGCCTGCAAGTGGGCAACATCAAAGGCATTGGACGTATCAAGAAATTGACTACGGACAGTGGCAAGGGTCTGACGGATAGCTTGCTATCTGATTTGTACTCGAAGTTTGCCGTGGGCTATCGCCCTGATATGTGGTTGATGAACCGTCGAAGTTTGGATCAGTTGCGCAACTCGCGCACTGCGACAAATCCGACCGGTGCGCCGGCCCCCATCCCGACCGATTCGCTGGGAATTCCCATCATCGTGACGGACGGCATTACCAGCACTGAAACTTTGGCCCTGTAAAGGAGAGAAATATGAGTAGTTTGAATTTACGGGATGCTCAGCTCAAAGGAACTTTGGCGCTGCCCAGTGCCGCGAGTACGACTGTTAACGGTGGCGGAGTCGACACCGCAGACGGTACGCATGGCGCACTTGTGGCCCGGAGCGAGTTTTTGCTGACCTATCCCGCAGTAACAACCACGATGGCCCCGGACGGCGACACGATCACTTATTCGGTTATCGAATCAGTGAATTCGGATATGTCGTCTCCGACGGTGAAATATCCGTCGGTAGCGGTACAGACCGGAGCTGGCGGCGCTGGCGCTGCGGGCGGAACCTTCCGGTTCCGAACCGAAGTGGATTGCAGTCGCTATATCGGTGTTCGCATCGTTAGCGGCTCGGGCATCACTAACAGCTCCGCGGTTAGTGCAACGCTTGAAATGCTGTTTTAGGAGTTAGCTTGAGCCTCTTGGACGACTTGTTTGAATCGCAGATTACGCCGCTTGAGCAGGCATCGTTTGGTGCGACGTTCACCTACACGATGATCGGCGGTGAAACTCGATCCGGAACCGTTGTCGAAGAGGAACGTGGTGCTTATCGCGACGCTGATGATCGTCTTGTCAATGCAGAGCAGTTGACATTGACGGTCCAGCGTCGCGTAAGCAACTCTTGTCCCGGCGCACTGGTAATTGACAATCCGCAACTCACAGAAACCGTCAATAAAGATAGTACTAACTTCTACACATTCACCGGGGAAATCAATCGCGTTACAGACGATTCTTGGTCGCTGGTGTTCGTCCGGCAGCTAAGCCTTTTGACGGGACAGTTTGCTAGACGATGAGCCGCGCAGAAGCATTAGACAATTTATCGGGGATGATTGCCGCGAGCAAAACGTTTCGTGTCGCCTGCGCACCGGCCAACAGCGAAGACAGAATTTTTAGCCCCTACGTTGCCGATCCAGCCTCAATTTTATATCCGCGAGTTGTTATCGGGCTCGATGGCCTGCGATGGATGCGCGACGCGGGCGGCGACCAAAACTATTTACTTCCGCAAGGTGGTTTCAAGCTTTGGTTTTATGATTCGGTCCGTGATACCGATCCATCAGTTGCGATTAAAAAGTTTCTGCATTACGTCGACTCCTTGATTTACGATCTTGCCTCAATCTCTGGTCAAAATGACTATCTTTCCATCGTAGCAATCACAGAAATCGCTCAGCCAGTTATCTCGAATCCGACTACGACTTCAACGATGGCGGACACGGCTTTGCAGCCGTACTGCTTCGCTGCCTATCGCGTGGAATGGAATCCGCATTGATCGGTCTCCGTTACGAGACTTACGTCCAGAACGAAGTTTCAGAAGCCGTCTGGAACGACTGTATGGAGGAGGCGGAGATCGCGGAACTTGCATACTGGAAAATAAAATATCTGCCCGAACATTTCACAAGGAACGCCAGAGACAAATATGGCTATCAGCCGCGTTCAGAAAAATACATTCGTCGCAAGCAATATGAGGGTCGCCGCGGTAAAGCGAAGTATGGCGGCGAAGTCGATTTAGTTTTTTCCGGTGAATCGGAAGAAATTTTGCATGGACCGGCATCCATCGTTGCCCACCCCAGCGGAGCGGAAATGGATATGCCCATTCCGCCTTACTTCGCGGATATGCGATGGCCGTCAAGTCCCGACCCTGAACCGGAAGTAACGGCCGTTACGGATGAGGAAATGGAAGAGTTAGCCGAACACTTTTCCCAAGTTTTTCAGCAAGCTTTAGATCGGCACTTGCAAGGGAATGGTTGGCAGAAAATATAATGGCAGTCGCTAATGAATATGTGTTGCATGGAATTGGAAACAACACAACCTTTATCTCGCAGATTACAAACGCTCGCCCGTCTCCGAAATTGGAGACCATGCTAGCCGCCGGCTCTGGCGTGCCGTTCGCCACGTTCGTGGGGAATATGCGGCAAATGCCTGAGAAGCGATTTGAGACTACGCAGTTGGTGACGGTACTCGGTGCGGCCGGAATGACGATCGGTGATTGGTCTGCCAATGCAACCAATCTTTATTATCGGAAAGTTACTCCGTTCGGCACTCGAGACGCTCTTGGGGCAACCACCGGCCAACGGCTGCAGGCGTCGATTGCCGGTGTAATGATTCATCGTGTTTCGGCTCGCCAGGGCGGTTTGGCAAGCGCCGACTGTTGCGTCTATATCCCCTATGATGGGACGAATGCTCCGATTGCCAGCTCGTCTGGCGTTGCTGTATCGGGGACACCGTCCAGCACGGAACAATTCACGCTCGGCCCGGTGTTCATCAACGGTTCCCAAGTATTTGGCATCACGGATTGGACGATCGATTTCGGCCAGCAAGTGATCCAGACAATCAGCGACGGCGAACTGTATCCGACGTTCATCGCCATTGGTGATTTGAAACCGGTCGTTACATTCCGCGGGTTGGATTTTAGCTGGACCTCGTTTGCTGGCCTGAATGGCGTTTCGATTACTTCGGCCAGTTTTTATCTGCGGGCAATGAGTGCGGCGGGGCGTGTCGCGAATGGCACTTCGGCACATATCAAGTTCTCTGCGTTAGCTGGTTTGGCTTATGTGGACGATGTGAGCGGCGGCGGTAACGATCAATCTCAGACTTCTTGCCGGTTAAACCCGATCAGTTCTAACGGAACGACGTTGCCACTGACGGTTGCTACCGGCGTAGCAATTACGAGTTAGGCATGGATGTAAAACAATTGGCGGAAGAAATGGGTGTGGCGGAAGAAATGGCACAGAAGATCGTTGATTCGCAAGCTGCATCACCACATGATCCCGTTCACGCCATGGTCAAAGAACTGGGAATCACACACGCTGTTGCGGCGGAGTTGTTGAAAGCAGTTAAGTGACGCCGAGTGAAACGTTTTGTAATCAAGATCAATGAATGTATCCATCTATTCATTTACGATCGGCAAGGCAAATTGAGACGTGCAATCACTTTCAACGAAAATAACACGTTTGTATCGGACTGGGATCGAAACGAAAACTTCGTTCGTGGGGAGACCTTTTAGTAATGCTCTATTTCTTGCCGGAAATCTTTCAGGCGCAGATTGCGCCCAATGGGCAATTTGTTCATTCGATTCTCACTCAGCGTGGTTTGGGTGAAACGTTCGCTGGTGTACTCGGTCCATCGGTCGATGCTGGCGTTCGCGATGTAACGGGTGTCGGCCCCGGTGGAAAAAGCGGCTGCATTATTTGCACTGGCCCCGCGCCCGACAAGTTTGGGTATTACGCTGAACAGACCTGGCATCAAGTCAACGATGATCTTTGGCTGTCTACCGATAACCCTGGATCGTTAAAGCGTCAACGTGGCTATGGCGGCTATCCGACCCCACTGAGCGACGGCAACTTGTACGAGATTCCCGTCATTCGCCGCCCCGATGGCAGCAGCGACTTGCCGTGTGACTGCTATTGGTCCGATGACTATGTGGAGACCATTAAGCAACAGTATCGCCATTATTGGGATGATACCGCCGAAGTCGCCGATTGGTTTTTTGGTAAGGAAAAGATGGCTCGTAAACGCGGCATCGAGCTGGCGATTAAGGCTCTCAGTCTTAATTACCATTATTCCAAACTGGAACATCGCTTTCTGAAGTTGGTCGATTCGACCAATTGGCAAATGGTGCTGGCAATGTCCGTCGATGCGCCGGCCGCGCAAAAAAAAATTCTGAATATGCCTGTTGGCGAGCTGGTCTCTTAAAGGATTACCGGCCAACGCGCCGCGACCTATATTATGGCCAAGTCAACACTTAAGCAGGCAGTCGTTTTCGAGGGCGGTCAAGAAGCGAATAAGTACATTCGCGATCATGGTCGTGAGATTGACGCCCTCAAAAAGCAGATTGCCGAACTGAATGCCGTTTCCCGCGAGGGGAACGCGGAGTTCAAAAAAGGCATTACTGACATCACGCAGTATGCGCGAACCGTCAAGCAAGAAATTCGTACTCCAATGGAGGAGTATCGCCAGAGCATTGAAAAGATCAATGCCGCTTACGCGATGGGTAAGCTGTCGCAAGATGAACGCATTCGAGGCATTCATAGCGAAGCCGACAAACTTCGAGAGTCCACAAGCGAAATCAATAAACAGTTTGATGCTCTGTCCGAGTTGCGATTGGCCCAAGAAAAGGTCAATGCGGAACCAATCAAGGGTCCGGGCGTAGATATCCTTAAACAAATCGAGCAGATGGCGCTGGGCTATCTCTCCGTCGATTTTGCTTTGCAGGCCGTCAACAAGGAGCTGGAACACAAAAAAGAGCTAGAGAAAGACGCCCTCACTGCCCAGGTACAATTGGCCGATGCTCAACGTAATTTAGCAATCGCAATGCCGGGGCATGCTGCTGCAATCATTCCGCAGCTTGGCAAGATTTCTGGCGACAATAATATTCCTTTGTCAAAACTGACGCAGGCGGTAGCCTCGAGTTCGGCGTTTGCTTCCATGTACGGCAGCAATCAGGAGACCGGTCAAAATGCCCTTGATCTGGCCGCACACATTTCTCCGAACGACGCCAATCAGGCCGTCAATATTGCCTACGGCACGATGCGTGTCGGCAAATATGCGACAGGCTCGCAAGACCCCAAGACCAATCTTGGCTATATGCTTCAGCTTCAAGGCAATACCGATTTGCCTCTAAATGAAATCAATGACCAATTGACGGAAGCTGTGAAGGCCGAGCGGGAGGGCGGAGCAACATTAGGTGAAGCAACCGGGATGGTTGAAACGCTGCGCGACGTAAGCGGTGATACGAGCGGTAGGGTGGTGCGGAACGCCGCACCTAGAATGACGCAATTTCTCCGGGATAATTTTCCCGGAATGTCAATCTCTCAAGCCATTGCGATGATCCAAAAGCAAGGGCCTGTAATGGCCCATGCTTATGCCGAGAAGATATTCCCAGGCGACCCGCGGACTGCAGGCGCAGCGGAGCAAATTCTCACGCAAGGCAGTGCTGGGGCGCAAGAATGGGCGAAGACATCGCAGGTGCCGAGTGCAAGTGAATTGGCCGGCATGGCAAACAGTTACGTTTCTGGTTTTGGCGCATTGCCCGGTCAAGCAATCGCTACGTCAGACCGACAAACTAAGAAAGAAAAAGAAAACCGCCTTGTCGACGATAAAGGATCGGGTGTTCAGGGCAGTCTTCGTGATAAATACGAAGAATACTTGGAGGAAGAAAATACGTCTGGCGTTTGGTATTCGATGTGGCAACGTGGGAATAAGGCAGGGCCTTGGATTACATCGGATGAAGTACGCAATCAACTGGGGAATGAACGGAAGATGGTCGATGGCGGCGGAGTCGGTTGGGGGTACAGCACGCCTCAAGAAACACAAGAACATTTTAAAAGACTTGAAGATTTGATTCGCTCAATCGACGATCTCGTTTTGGAAATGCGTCAACCCGCGCCCACGCAACTTGGCGCTCATCAGTGAAACGCATTGGCTACAACTTCTCGATTAGTCTTTTCCCACATAAGAAATTTTGGCCACCACTCACCCGCCAATGTCCATCTTGATTGCAAATCGGATGCAGAAGATCCATTACTCATTAATATCAAATCTTGTAGTCGTGTTTTGGGGATGCGTTTGCCACCTACGATTTTAGAGATCGATTCTGCTACCTCTAATTGATTGACAATATCATGGAATTCGAGTTTATCTCCGGCAAGCGCATCAAGAAGTTTTGCGGCTGTGAGGTTAGGCAGAAGGTCTTTAGATTGTGGAATCGGGTTGAGTTCCTGAATTGCTTTTAGAATATCACGTTTTAGATATGGTCCTCCTTTCCCGCTCCACGCATATTGGATTTCTTCATGCGTCAGGACGCGATTATACGCAGGGACCGCATCACAGTAGATGCGACCGTCTTCAACCGTAAAAAGTCCGAAGGGATTTTGAAGTATCACCCCATTAAGTTTGTCAGTGATTTTTATTCGCAAATCGAGATCATCATTTGATTGAGAGTCCGGGCTGGAACATCCAGCACTTATTGCTAACAACATAAAATAAAAAAGAATTGTAAGCCGATCAGCACCGGGGCGACTATGGTTTTTGTTTAGCACTACATACCTCATTTCCCGCTGCGTTTCGATTCTTCAATAATAAGATCAGCCGCTTTGCAA
>DASRSD010000113.1 GCA_035656635.1 Pirellulales bacterium | reverse complement strand
CTCGTGGTCTGGTCGTCTTGTGGTCTGGTGTTGGATCGCTGTGGTCCCAGGCATGCTTTTCTTACAGCCTGGGACGGCCGCACATCAACACTTCCTTGTCGAAAGCTGTGCGATTCGGCCAACCCAGTGCGGCCACAACCGATCAACTATCGCGGCCAAATGGACAGCCTCGGCAGGCCGCACATTTTACCACACGAGTGGCCCAATTTTTCAAAGAATTTTGCCAGCAGCGCTGGGATTTTGTAACGCCCTATGTTTAGCCGCGACGCACTAGCGGAGCGCGGGCAGGCATAGCGCGCTCCACTCCGCAGGCTCCGCGTCGCGACAAAAACACAGGACGGACGATGCGGCTAAGCGGCGCGCTCAACTGAGCAGCCCCTGCGCAATCAGAATGCCCCCCAGGGCAATTAAGCCCACGAACACGAGGCGAAAAAATGCGTCGCCGCGGAGTTGGCGATTCAAAAACCGGCCGATGAAAATGGCCGCCGCCGCCGCCGGCAGCGACAGCAAAAAATAGCGCGTCACTTCGGCTGTCCATAATCCCTGCGCGGCATAACCGAGGAGGCCGAGCAAACTGGCCGGCAGAAAATATCCTTGCAGCGTGGCCCGAAAGTGTTGCGGAGACCAGCGGCGCAGCGATCCGTAAATCACCAGCGGCGGGCCGTTCATGCCGTAGGCGCCCCCCAAGAACCCGGAACAAAATCCGGCGGCCAGCAGCCCATACAGATGATCTTTCTCCAAGTGCAAGCGGGCGCGAAAGATCAGCGAGTAGAGCGAAAAAATGGCGATGAGGGCGCCCAAAATCAGCTTCACGACGTGATCGTTCGCCCGGGCCAAGAGAAATAACCCCAGCGGAATGCCCGGCAGCGCGGCGGCGAACAGCCAGGCGGCGCTGCGGACTTCGATTTTTCGCCAATCTTGCACGACGATGACGGCGGCAACCAGCACGGAAACCAGCACCGCCAGCGGCACGGCCACGGCCACCGGAATGCGCAGCGCCAACAGCGGCACGGCAACCAGCGCCTCGCCAAAGCCCAGCGTGGAGCGAATGACCGTGGAGAAAAAAATAACGGCCAGAACGTACAGCGTGAGTGGATCGAAATGCACGCGATGATTGTAGACGATCGGGGGCGCTGTTGAAACGCACGGCACTTCACTTCGTGGGATCGTACGGCAGCGATGATTTGTGGACGATCAGCCGCAGCTTGCCGTCGGGGCAGCGGCGGAAGACAAATGTTTTGTCGACCGTCACTTGTTCGCCGTCGGCGTTGGTCAAATAGACGTTCCCCATGGTGATGGCAATATCGCCGTGGATTTGGATGCCATTTTCCGCGGCGTTGTTATCGTAGCTGACTTTGGTCCAGCGCTTCAGTGCGAAGCCGGTGTCTTCGGGAAACGCCGGATTGCCGCCGACGAAGTACGACAAAGCGCCCGCCTTGGTGGGCCGGAACGTGTTCGCGCCGTGGGCCAGCGTGGGCTTGAAAAACACACGGCCGGAGTCGTAATCGTACAGATCGGTAATGGCCTGGTTGGCCGCTGCCCGGTAATCGCCGCCGGCGGCATACACTTTGCCGATGTTCACCAGCGCATCGCACCAGGCTTGTTGGGCGGCGTTGACTTCGGCCTCGGTAATTTTGCTTTGTGACTCCGGAATAGCGACGTTGCCGCTGGCCTGCGATGGGACGATTGTGTTGAGTTCAAGCTCATTAGCGGCTTTGGTGCACAGCGGGCTTAGCTCCAGCGCGACCGACAAGGCGGCGGCCGAGGCTGCGACGAGGATTAACTTAAACAGCGGATTTGAATAAATGGCCGTGTTGTATCGTGTGTTCATGGACATGGCTCGCCTGGGAATTAGAGACCAAATTGGACCTCTGCGGGCAGCCCGGAGTGCGGGCCGCCGAGAAAGGGTAGCTTATTTTGGGTAAGCAGCTGGTCGTACTTAATTAACGGGCTAAAGCTGACTAGATTTTGGAATTCTAAAACTGGTAAAATGTACAGTGGTCAACATTGGAATAGGGTTTTCAACTACAAATGTCTGTTGAATTAAGTAAACCGGGAATTGCCACCGAAACTCGTCCTGTAAGCGTTTGTCGGGACGCTTGTGAACGCTTAGCACGGTTGATTGCTTCCCAACCGATCCCTGCTGATCGAGAGGATAGTTCGTTACAAGGATTCTCGCGCTTATCAGCGGGCAATTTCTATTTATGGCTGGTGGCAATCTGCCATCAAACTTCTCCGCTCGGTCGTTTGCCGCTTGTAGGTACCGTCAATGGCACTCGGCTGCGAGGATGGGATTATTTGGCGGCCAAATTTGAGAACTCAGTTCGCGCAGATTGGCGAATACTTCAACCGAGTGTTTGGTCGAAAACGTCTGCGACTCAATTAACGGAAATGTTTCGAGATCAGGAACTGGGCGACAGATTGACGGATGTTGAAGGCCGTGCAGATCTTATTCGAAATCTTGGCACAATGATGATACGGAATGACTGGAATCATCTCGAAGATCTCTACAGATTGTCGCAAACGAAGATTGCGAGTGGAACTCCAAATCTGTTGGGGCTTCTTTCTACTTTTCGCGCATATAGCGACCCCGTTCACAAAAAATCGTACTTTCTCTTGGGTTTGATGCGGAATTCAGGTTATTGGACATATGCGGACCCTGAATTGCTTGGTGCGCCTGTAGATTATCACGAGGTTCGCGGACATCTTCGTATCGGAACAGTACTAATCGCGGACCAGGAGTTGCGTCGAAAATTGCTGTCAGGAATCCCAGTGACTAACGAAGAAGATATTGCAATTCGGCGTGCGGTTCACGATGCAATTATGTTAATCTCCGACTTATCGGAGCTCCGCAACCCTAGTCAACTACATTATTTGTTTTGGAATGTTTTTCGATCATGTTGCACGCGAGAATCACCGCACTGCTTGGGTTGTCCGTCTGATTGTGCACTTCCAGATCGGTATGTGCCGCTGGCTATTCATCCGAGTGGCAAACGCAGATGCCCTTTTTCTGATGAATGCAAAAGTGCTGGTCGTGATCCTAAGTATCTAGAACATGTTTTTGAGACGGAGTACTACTAGCATTTTTTTTAAAATCTAAATCGACGAACTCTCGTCATTGGGGCAAATATGGCGGACAAATCTTACCAGGCGGAGCGCAAGCCGGAATATAAGCACGAATTTGTTGCGCTAATGTTTGCAGTTGCGATGGCAGAAATTGGCTTGCAGGCGGCAACTATTGTTAAGCGGGAAGATTATTGGCATGACGCGTCTGGAATCACACACTTGATACTCGCATTTGCATTAGTTGCGACGAGCTGGGTTGGGTGGTGCAAAACTCTTTCGCCCGGCGGTCGCGATGATGTCCGGCAGGTCTTTGAACGCGAGTTTTTAATTTTGATGCTTGATGTTCTACTTGTCATTGCATATTTAATACTGATACGAACTGGGGGTGTCATTGAGGCGAATCAGACGGAGCTTCCATTAGCCAAAAACGACGGGTTTTGGATCGCAGCAATTTTTCTGGG